>DAOUEB010000158.1:0-5424 GCA_034430675.1 Dehalococcoidales bacterium | reverse complement strand
CGTTTACGGCTATCTCAGACCAGCCGCCGCCAAGCTGGCTTATATCCACTATTGGCTGGAGAATGTAGTAGGTGGGGAAAATCCTCCCGACCCATGCGGGGATTTCGGGAAACAGGTAGATAAAGACGGGTGCGAAAAGCAGGATTCCGGCCGTCTTCCAGACGGTGAACAGCGAGGCAACATCATTCAGCAGAATGCCAAGTATCACGCCGATCTCGACTGCCATTATACCGCCCAGCCCCAGCACCAGGACCAACAACAGCGCGTGGCTCCCGAAAGCCTGGTTTATTATCAGTATCAGGATGCCCATGAACATACTTATGATGAGACCGACCAGTCCCTTGGCGGCGAAAATATCGCTGACGCTGGTTGGCGTTACTATTAATGCCTCAAGCGTCCTCTTCGCCTTTTCATTTATTATTGAGGTTGCCGGCAGCATAAGTCCGCCCAGAAATACGGCCATAAGCACGATTACCGGCAGCAGCCGGTCATTCCAGGGGATACTTGTCTCGTCACCCAGCGTAATGGTTTCTATATTTACCGGTGATTCCTGCCCGGTCATCTCTCTGATAAGGTTGGTTATGGTAACGGCGATTATAGAACGGTCCTTGGCCAGGCTTTCCCCCCAGGTATATGCTTTAATCTCCGTCTTTTCGTCACCTGTGGCGGACTTGTCGAAATCGGCGGGAAGTGCGATACCGACATCTACAGCGCCTCTCTCGACTGCCTGTCTGATTTCTGGTGTGCTGCTATATTCCTTGATATCCAGTGTATCGAGTTCCTGGACCATGGATATCAGTTGCGAGTTACCTTCGTCCAGGACCCCCAGCTTGGGTTTCCCGGTAAATAACGTGCCGAAAATTAAACTTACCATTAGCGAGATAACAACCGGGGCGACAATAGAAAAAATAAAGATATAGCCTCTTGAACCATGCAGAAATTCTTTACCCAGCAGTATGCCCACTCGTTTGAGACTCATCGGACTCTCCTCTTCAGAAGGAATATCCCAATCCATGTGAGCACCAGGCAGTATCCCAGGAGAACCACTAAATTAAGCCAGATATCACCCCAGCCGGAGCCGAAGTTGGCTACCCGGTGTACCGTATCAACCAGGTAGTAAGTGGGGAGTATCTTTATCCAGTTCGTAATCGCTCCGGGAAACAGGATGCTGAATGATGGCACCAGTAAAACAATGAAGGAAGGAATGCTCCAGGCCAGCACTGACATGAAGTCTTTACCCACGGATGATATAAGGAAAGCGACTCCGGTTACCAGCACCGCTCCCAGCAGCAGGGCTATCAGTATTATCAATGGCCCTTCGCTAAAACCGCCGACCAGTAGCATGAACAGTACCGCCTGCCCGAAGGCAAGTCCGGTGCCGGTGATACCTTTAGCGATAAACAGTTCTTTAATGGACATTGGAGTCACCAGTAGGGCGTGTATGGTGCCCCGTTCCACCTCTTCGGTTAGAAGGTTCGCCAGCCCCATCATTTCCACGACAAGAAGCATAATAGCGAGGAGGGGTCTTAACCTATCCCGCGGGGGTATCGGTGTGCCCGACATGTCCTGTCCCAGAATCTCCTCGGTAGCTTCAATATTTAAAGGCTGTCCTGTCTGTGTATAAGCCAGTTCCCTGACTATCAGTACCATGGTATCTTTCATCTCCTGGGGTACGTCCGGCGTGAAATATAGACGGATGGTGGGTTTTTCTTGAGAAGCAAGTTTTTCCATGATGTCCGCCGGTAGCGATAACCCGGCAACAAACTCGCCTTCAATGACGCCTTCTTTCAGGGCGTCCTCGGACGCTACCGTTTCTAATTCCAGGCCTTCTTCCTGTAACTCCGCAAAGGCCGGAAGGGTTACCGGCGCGTATAATCCTATCTCAAGGTTTTCATTGACCGTGCTCGGCAGAACAAAGTAGACGACAATGTAGAAAATGAGGCCGCCGGCCGTCACGACTGTGAAAAATTTCTTCCTGAAAAAAAGGGAGAAGTCTTTCGCAATCAGGGCGGTGATGATATGCCAGTTCATTACACGAGCCCCCGTCCGGTAAGACCGATGAAGATATCTTCCAGAGAGGCTTCTTCGCTGTGGATGGTGATTACTTTTTCCTGTGAAAAGAGTGCTCGAACGGCCTCGGGCGTCTCCGGGGTGTCCAGGTTGATTTCACGGTCCTCGAGTACGCCGTTGTCCCCCGCGACTTTTGCCTTGAGCGCCCGCTTGCCGTGTTGCTGCTTGAGCTGGTGGGGGGTATCCAGGGCGACGATTTTACCCTGGTTCATAAAAGCAACCCGGTCGGATAGTTTATCGGCCTCCAGCATGTCATGGGTGGTGAGAAACACGGTGGCGCCCCGCTCACGCTCTTCGAGGATAATATTCCTTATCGTCTCGGATGAGGTGGGGTCGAGTCCGGCGGTAGGCTCGTCGAGAAAGAGGATACGGGGCTTGTTAAGTATGGACCTGGCCACCATGAGGCGCTGCTTCATGCCTTTGGAGTACGTTTCCACCCTGTCTTTGCCCCGCCCGCCCAGGCCCACCCGTTCCAGCAGGGCATTACCGTCAAAGGAACGCATGCCGAACAGGCGGGCGAACAGGTTGAGGTTTTCCAGGGCGCTCATCTGTTCGTAGAGATTCGTCGTTTCAAAGCAGACGCCTATCTCTCCCTGCACCTTTTCGACATTCTTCGTGACATCCATTCCGAGCAGCCTGGCCTGTCCGCCCTTGGGCTTGAGCTGCCCGGTCAGCATCTTGAAGGTTGTCGTTTTCCCGGCGCCATTCGGGCCGAGAAAACCCAAAATTTCGCTTTCGGCCACATTGAAGCTGATGTGGTCTACGGCGGTTAATTCACCGTACCGGTAGGTCAGTTCTTCGGCTACAATAGCATCTCGCGCCATCTCATCTCCTTTCCCTCCGGGGAGAAGCCTTATTTAACCAGAACTATATGCCTGATTGGTATTATCTTCTATGTTAGCATTAATACCACCGTTTTGCCTAACTCCTCACCCTCTCCAGCCTGTTTATCGACTGCTCCCTGTTATGCTATAATATGTGCTCAGGACGTTAAAAAACATGACAGGGACAAGACATAAAGCCAGAACTATCGCCCTGCAGGCACTATACGAGGTCGACTCCGCGGCACGCCGCCCCGAGGTGGTGGTGGAACGCCTTCTGTCCGAGGCGGACTTATCCGAGGAAAACAGTGCCTTTGTCCGTGAGCTGGTAGACGGCGCCGTCCTTAAAAAAGACGACATCGACCGCAATATTAAGAAGTTTGCCCCGGCCTGGCCGGTGGAGCAGATAGCGATGGTCGACCGCAACATTCTCAGACTTGCAATCTTTGAGATTTTATTTGATAATAAAGTACCGGTTAAAGTGGCCATAAGCGAAGCGGTTGAGCTGGCGAAGACCTTCGGGAGTGAGAACTCGGCCAAGTTTGTCAACGGTGTTCTGGGGTCGGTCAGTACGCTGGCCAGCCGGTAGAAAGCTTTAATAAAGGGGGGAAAAGTGGCAACTGTCTTTGAGAGAATAAAAGGCATAGTTGTGGAGCAGCTTGGCGTTGATGAAAAAGATGTAGTGCCCGCAGCTAGCTTTGTTGAAGATTTAGGCGCCGATTCACTCGACCTGGTAGAACTGATTATGTCTCTGGAAGAGGAATTCAGCAACCCGGACCGGAAAGTCGAGATACCGGATGAGGCTGCCGAGAAGATGGTGACCATTCAGGACGCTATTGATTATATCAAAGAACAGGGTGTTGAAGAATAAGTTAATTATGGCGGGTCGTCCGCAGGCATCTTAGTTCTTTAAATACTCTTTACCCAGGCTACGGCGTTAATAAATACCTGCAGGCCGTCGCCATTTTCCCTCGGTGTTTCTCTCGTCCAGCGGGGATGCTGCGTCCAGCGGATGAAGCGTTCCGGGTGCGGCATCAGGGCGAAGATTCGTCCCGAGTCATCGCAGATACCGGCAATGTTTCTTATTGAGCCATTCGGATTATACGGGTAGCCCGCCGTTGTGTCTCCCTTTTCGTCGGCATACTGCACGACGATGTTCAGCTTTTCGGCTACACCGGGCTCCGCAACGAGCTTTCCCTCCCCGTGGGCTACCGGGATGTACATGCCGCGCATGCCCCGCGTGAAGATGCAGGGGCTTTTTTCATTGATTTTCAGGTAGACCCAGCGGCACTCGAACCTGCCCGAATCGTTACTGGCCAGGGTTACCGGCTGGTCGCCATGTCCCCGGATGCCCGGCAGAATCCCCGTCTTCACGAGGACCTGAAAACCGTTACAGATGCCGAGAATAAGCTTACCGGCATCGACGAATTTCTGGATGTCCTCTCCCAGTCTCAGCCTGATTTCATTAGCTAAAATCTTACCGGCAGAGATATCGTCGCCATAGGTAAAGCCGCCGGGGCTGACCAGTATCTGGTAATCCGCCAGGCGTTTCTCTCCACGGAATAGCTCGGTCACCAGCGCCGAATCGACCTCGGCCCCGGCCTGCTCGAAGGCCACCTGTGTCTCGAAATCGCAGTTCGTCCCGGGAGCCCGCAGCATTAATGTTTTTACTTTATTCATTCCTAACCTACCAGCGTAATGGTTTCTGCCACGCTTCTTTCAGTTCGGCAATATTTGCGTTAAGCACCACCTTGCCGTTGAGTCCGTAAGCCTCGAATTTATTATTGTCCGTCACCCGCCCGATTTCGGCGAAAGCGACGCCGGACAGTATCTTCTCGAATTCCTGTTTGTCCGCGGGGGCTACCTCGGCTATGAAGCGGGTGTTCGATTCTGAGAACAGGATAAAATCGTCCCGCTCTATCGACTCCGCCAGCGGAACATTCTTGAGATTGATGGTCATGCCGAGTCCTCCGGCAAAGGCCATCTCCGCCGCCGCCACCCCGATGCCCCCCTCGCTGCAGTCGTGGCAGGCCTTTACCAGCCCTTTGTTCGTAGCCGCCGACAGCTTGTCCATGAGCTTCTTCCCTTTTTCAGGATAGACCCTGGGCACGCTGTTGCCGATGTGACCGTAAATCGCATAGTAATGTGAGCCGCCCAGCTCCTGGTAGGTAGCGCCGATAATATAAATCAGGTTGCCCGACTGCTTGCAGTCCATGGAAACGGCCCTGCCGGCGTCATCCATCACGGCCATGGCGGAGATGAGGAGTGTCGGCGGGATACAGATGCTTTCCTTGCCCGTCTCGTACTCGTTATAGAGGCTGTCCTTGCCGGATATGAAAGGCGTGCCGTAGACGATGGCCATATCGTAGCAGGCCTGCGCCGCCCGCACCAGGGAGCCGAGCCGGTCGGGCTTTTCCGGGTTGCCCCAGCAGAAGTTATCGAGCAGGGCTACCTGCTCCAGGCTGCCGCCGACGGCGATAACCTGCCGCAGGGCTTCGTCGATGGCCGAGGCGGCCATCCAGTAGGTATCGAT
>DAOUEB010000157.1:0-14024 GCA_034430675.1 Dehalococcoidales bacterium | reverse complement strand
TATTTAGAGTAAATACAGGCCTGTCATTGCGAGGAAGTCCTTCACGAGTGAAGGACGACGTGGCAATCCCCTGAACCAATGAAAGAGATTGCTTCGCCTTTCTGCGGAAGGGCTCGCAATGACATTGATGGAAGGCAGCTGCAAGCTCAAGGACTACCTGGAATAATAGAGAATGTCATTCTCGGGCTTGACCCGAGAATCCAGCGACCATTATCCCCTCTGGATTCCCGCCTACTCGGGAATGACACACCAAATAAAAGACAGGGCGATGGGGTATAAACTTACAGGCTAATCCGAGGATGATGCGAGGGCGGCTTGCCTTCGCTGACCTGCTCGCCGAACAAATTCTTTGGCAGGCGAGAGCTTTAGCGCAAGCAGGCCTGGGTGGGAATAGATAACAGCGAGGGATGGGATGGGGAAGTCTTTTTATCCTACTGGAACATCCCCATGATGTTCTTTGGCAGCTTGCCTTTGGCGCCCATCTTCATGAGCTTCTGCATCTGGCCAAATTGATTGATTAGCTGATTGACATCATGCGTCCTGGTGCCGCTGCCATTGGCGATACGCCGCCGCCGGCTCCCCCCGATAATGCCGGGGTTTTGCCTTTCCTGGGGCGTCATCGATAGTATAATCGCCTCGACCTTCTGCATCTGGGCTTCTTGGGCACCGTCGGGAAGTCGACTGGCTATCCTGGACATGCCCGGCAGCATCTCGGCCAGCTGGGCAATCGGCCCCATCTTCTTGATGGCCTTCAGCTGCTCCAGGAAGTCCTCCAGGTTGAAACTGGCCGTCTTTACCTTCCTCTGCAGCTCCTGGGCCTGCTTCTCATCGAGGGTCTTCTCCGCCTTCTCGATGAACGTCAGGACATCGCCCATGCCCAGGATTCGGGACGCCAGCCTGTCGGGATAGTAGGGCTCTAAGGCGTCCGTCTTTTCCCCGATGCCGATGAACTTGATGGGCACCCCGCTGACCCACCGGATAGAGAGCGCCGCCCCACCCCGCGCATCGCCGTCCATCTTGGTCAGGATGAGCCCCGTCAGGCTCACCCTGGCGTGAAACTCCTCGGCCACCCGCACCGCGTCCTGCCCGGTCATGGCATCTACGACGAGCAACACTTCATCAGGCTTTAACACCTTTTTGACCTGTTCCAGCTCCGCCATCATTTCGTTGTCGATGTGGAGTCGACCCGCCGTATCGACGATGACATAGGTGGCCGCCAGCTTTTTAGCCTGGGACATGGCGTGGGCGCAGATGTCTTTGCTGGCTGTCTTGGGGTCTTCACTGTACACCGGAACATCGAGTTGCTTTCCCAGCGTCACCAGCTGCTCGATAGCGGCGGGACGTCGATTATCGGCGGCCACCAGCAGCGGCTTCTGCCCGGTATGCCTCAGGTGTAGCGCCAGCTTGGCGGCGGTGGTCGTCTTGCCGCTCCCCTGTAGTCCCGCCATCATAATCACGGAGGGAGGCTGGGAGGCTTGCGTTAGCCGGCTGCCCTCCCCGTCGCCGAGGGTGGTGATAAGCTCCTCATTGACGATTTTGATAATCTGCTGGGCGGGGGTGAGGCTTTCCAGGACCTCCTTGCCGATGGAGCGTTCCTTAACCCGGGTGGTAAAGTCCTTGACTACCTTGAAATTGACATCCGCCTCCAGCAGGGCCAGCCGCACCTGCCGCATGGCCTCGTCGATATCTTTTTCGGTGAGCTTGCCGCGGTTGCCCAGAATGCGAAAGACATTGCCTAGCTTTTCACTGAGAACTTCAAACATGACAGTTTAATTGTAAAGGGAGAAGGGCAAGGGGGTCAAGCCATTTTACAACCTCCCCTCCTTTTTCGCCTTTTATCTTTTCCCACCCAGGCTTGCCCGTCGTAGCTCTCGCCTGCCAAAGCTCAGGAGGAGCGGCGAGCAGGTTAGCGTAGGCGGGCCGCCCTCGCACCATTCTCCGCTTATCCCGTAGTTATCCCAACCCAAAAGTGCTACAATATCGTTACGTCGAGCAAATTCCAAAGGAGGAGAAAAAATGGCCGAAAGAAAATATGAGAAATATATCCAGACCGATTTAAAACTCCCTCAAGGGGCACGGGAATGGGACGAAGAGAACCGGTATGATGAAAGGGCGACTCGTATATTATGGCTGGAAGATGAGATAGTAAAAGGCGCTTTTAGCGTGATTTGTTCCTGGTATTGGAAAGCCACAGAGACGGAAGGTTCGCCTTCTCATGTACATGATTTTGACGAGGTCGTCGGCTTTCTCGGTAGCGACCCTCAAAATCCTCAAGATTTAGGCGGAGAAGTAGAGTTCTGGCTGGAAGACGAAAAATATATGCTCACCAGGAGCTGCCTTATCTACGCACCCAAAGGCATGAGACACTGTCCGTTGAGGGTAACGAGAGTTGACCGGCCCTTTATGTTTCTCGCTATTTCAATGACCGCTAAGTATGTCAAAGACGGCATTATCTGGGAATCATCCTGAGCTAATACAGGCTTGTCCGAAAAAGATGCTACAATATATGTAAATATGACTTAAAGGAGATTATGTAAAATGGCTGATTCCAAATACGGCAAATACATCGTCACGGAGCTTAAAGTCCCGCCGGAAAAACAGAAAATCGCCGCCGAGTATTCCAAATATGCCACCCGCATCCTCTGGATGGACGAAAACGTGGTAGATGGCGCCTTCCACATGAACACCGCCTGGTACCTGAAGTCCGCCACCACGGTGGAAAGTAACCCGCATGTGCATGATACCGACGAGATTATCGGCTTCTTCGGCAGCAACTCCCAGGACCCCTACGACCTCGGCGGAGAAATAGAAATTTGGCTGGAAGACGAAAAACATATCATCACCCGTACCGCCATGCTCTTTGTCCCCGCGGGGATGAAGCATTGCCCTCTGATACTCCGTCGAGTTGACCGTCCCATCTTCCACTTCACCACCGTCACCGGCGGTCAGTATATTAAAGACGAAAATAAAAAATAATTATGCTAAAATAAGGGCGAGATGATTCCCGTCAAACTCAGTATGCGCAACTTCATGTGCTACCGGGACAATGTCCCGCCGCTGGACTTCACCGGCATCCACCTCGCCTGCCTCTCCGGCGGCAACGGCAACGGCAAATCGGCCATCATCGACTCCATGACCTGGGCGCTGTGGGGTAAAGCACGCGCCAGCAGCGACGACGACCTTATCCACACCACGCAGACGGAGATGGAGGTGGAGTTCGATTTCACCGTGGGGCCGCAGCTCTACCGCATTATCCGCAAGCGCTCCCGCCCCAAGAAGCGGACCAGCCAGGGAAAGCCGTCCCTGGAACTCCAGATAAGCACCGGTAACGGCTTCCGCCCTATCACCGGCAATACCATCGCCCAGACGCAGCAGAATATTATCGATATCCTGCACATGGACTACGACACCTTTATCAACAGCGCCTACCTGCGCCAGGGACACGCCGACGAGTTTACCCGGCAGGCACCCTCCAAACGCAAGGAGGTGCTGGGCAATATCCTCGGGCTTTCCGTCTATGATGAGCTTGAAGAACAGGCCAGAGCGCTCGCCAGACAGCACGAATCAGACAGTGCCCAGCTGGAAAATACCATCGGCGAAATTAATAACGAGCTGGCCCAGAAGCCAACCTACGAAGCGGAACTGGAACAGGCACAGGGCACTCTCTCCCGAATCAATTCGATAGTAAAGGAAAAAGAGACCGGACTCAACGAGTTGCGACAGCAGAAAGATGCTCTGGAGAGTAAGAAGGCGCAGCTTGACGAACTGGAGGTACGCATCAACAACAGCACGCGGGACCTCCAGCGCTGGGAAGAGCAGGCCGGACAGCACATCTCCAGGATAAAAACGTACGAAGAGGTAATCGGCCGGCGTCAAGCCATAGAAACAGGCTACGCGCAATTCGCGCAGGCCAAGAAAACAAACGACGAGCTCGAAGAAAAATTCCGGCAATCGGTTAATCTGGACAGGCAGAAGACACAGCTGGATAATAAAGTAACCGAAGCTAAAAACGAGCTACTTAAAAACCACGCTCTGAATCAGCAGAGAATTAATGACCTCGAAGCCAGGGCTCAGAAATTAACCGAACTGAAAAATCAACTCAATCAGGCGCAGGCAAAGATGCGCAAGCTGGGGGAGTCGGAAACAGCGCTGCGCCAGAAAGAGCAGTCAGCCCAGGAGGTACAGAAACAGATTAGCTACCTGGAAGCCGAGAAGACCCGACTGGAACGGGAAATCGGCGAGGTGGCGGAAAAGCTCGACCTCATATCGTCGCATACCGAGTCCCACATGGAAGCAAAGTGCCCGCTCTGTGAAACCGAGCTAACACGCGAAGGCCTGGCACTTATCGAATCTAAATACACCAGAGAAAAACAGGAGAAATCGGACTCATTGAAGGCAAGCCAGGACAACCTGGCGCAGAAACGGGCGGAATTCGAGGCCCTGCAGAAAGAGCGAGCCCAGACCGAATCAAGTCTGAACCAGGAGAAATCCGGAGTCCAGGGACAGATAAGCGTCCTCACGAAGGAAATTGCCGAAATCCAAGAAGACGAGAAAAAGCTGGCGGGACTGCGAGAAACCCTGAATGACATCGAACAGCACCTGGCGAAAAGGGATTTTGCCATTGCCGAGCAGCAGGCCCTGGTAGCCATCGAGTCCGATTTGGCCAAGCTCGACTACGATTCGACCCGGCACGAACAGGCGCGGCAGCAGCTAAAGCAACTGGAACCCTACGAGCGTGACAAGAATACGTTGGACGAGGCGGAAAGGCTTATCAATCAGGAAAAAGAGGCGACGAACCGCGTCGGGGAAGCCGCCCGGGGACTCCGCGACAGTCTGAAGCTCGATAGCGAGAAAAAAGAAGCCCTGACGGCGGAGTTGACACGGCTCCCCTCTTTGCGCGATGAGCTGGCCACCGCCGAGGCCGAGTATAGAGACCTCGCCGGTCAGCGCAACCAGGCCCAGGAAGCGGTGGGGAGCGTCAAGGCAAAGCTCCAGCACTGCACCGACCTGGAAATAAAGAGGAAAGAGAAAGAGGGCCAGCTGGCACAGGTCTCCAAAGAGGAGATCATTTACCGGGAACTGGCCCGGGCTTTCGGTAAGACGGGCATACAGGCATTGATTATCGAAACAGCAATCCCGGAAATTCAAACGGAGGCCAATCTACTTCTCGCTCGCATGACCGATGGCAGAATGACGGTAAAATTCGATACGCAGAAGGAAACCAAAAAGGGCACCGTGCAGGAAACGCTGGACATCACTATCGCCGACGAACTGGGCACCAGGAACTACGAAATGTTCAGCGGCGGCGAGGCCTTCCGTATCAACTTCGCCATCCGCATCGCCCTGTCCCGGCTGCTCACCAAACGGGCCGGGGCGCCGCTACCTACCCTGATTATCGACGAGGGCTTCAGCACCCAGGACAATACCGGACTGGAAAAGCTCCAGGAAGCGATTAAATCCATACAGGACGACTTCGATAAAATACTGGTCATTACCCACATGGACGAACTGAAAGACGCCTTCCCGGTACGAATTGATGTTACCAAGACGGCAGAAGGCTCGATGATTTCGGTGAACTAGCAGTCTATAACGTCATTGCGAGGGAGCGTTAGCGACCGTGGCAATCTCAATCATCGACTCAATTCGGTTTAAGGGATTGCCACGCTTCGCTCGCAATGACAACAGAGAGAAATGGTAAGTCACCCTCACCGGGCTCTCCCGTCAAGGGAGAGGTGATTTCTCTGGATAATTATAGTCCCAGGTGCGGGGCAATTCCCTTCATCGCCTCCAAGCCGATGGCGATGAACTCATCGAGCTCAAGGCCGATGTCGGCACACCGGGCGATTTGCTCCCGTTTGGCACCAGCGGCGAAGCTCTTTTCCTTGAACCGCTTCCGCACCGACTTTGCTTCAAGAGTCTCTATTTTTTTGCCGGGTCGCACCAGCACCGCTGCCGTAATCAGGCCGGTCAACGGGTCGGCGCAGAAAAGCGCCTTCTCCATGCTGGTTTCCGGGACAATGCCGTGGGTCTCGTTATGGCAGAGGATAGCATTGGCAATCGCTTCGCTGGCCCCCAGGTCGCGGGCAAGGTCGGCCCCCAGCTTACTGTGACTGCTCATATCGCCCTCGGTAAGCTCGACATCGATGTCATGGAGCAAGCCGGCCAGTCCCCACTCGTTTTCGTCCTCGCCCATACGCCTGGCCAGGGCCTGCATGATAGCTTCCGTGGCTAACATGTGTTTTACCAGGTTGCCGTTCTCCACGTTAGCCCGAACTGACTCAAGAGCTTCCTGCCGATTCATTTACCTCTCCCTATAGTAAATATACAACACGGGAAATTAACAATCAACCGGGCGCGCTTCCCGTCTGTTGCCGTTCTATTTGACACATTCGATAACCCCGTCTCAGGGAGGGAAGCTCTGAAATAAAATAAAGTCGATTGATATTCTACCTCACTCCCTGTATTTTCAGGTGAACCTATTCCCCTGTGTCCCCCTGCCCTTAATCCTCTCCCACAAGGTGAAAGCGGATTGCTCCGTCCCGATTCCGTCGGGACTCGCAATGACATTTAAGTCTATTTATGACCGGATAAAATCCCGGAGATAAATAAGCGCGTGGCTGATTATTCTCCTGGTTATATACGGCAACCTGGCCGGGTAGTTGGCTTTAATCGTCCCCTGATTAGATGCCGTATCGACGGCTATATAGGCCGCATCTCTCGTGTTACCGTCGGCATCTTTAATGTTTCCGTCAATAGCAATGCCAATATCCGCGGCGAACTCCCGGCGAGCCTTATTCGCCAACCTTGCCGCCGATTCGGCACTGGCTTCAGCGGCACCGGCTGGCACAATTATGCCGCCCCGGAAGAAATCGCGGCTCTCCGGAACTCCTGTTAAAGCACCGGCCAGCAAACCACCGGTGAAAGATTCGGCTACTGCCAGCGTCATACCTCTGGAGCGCAACAACCGGCCGATTATCCCTTCTAAAGTCTCGTCGTCGGCGCCCCAGATGTAATGGTCCAGTATCCCTCTAATATCTTTTTCACGTTCCGTAATCAGGGCGCCGGCCGCCTCTTCCGTGTCCGCCTTCGCCGTAATACGTAATCGTATACCCTCCGGCCCGGCATACATCGCCAGCGTAGGATTAGCCGTCGATAGAAAAGGAGATACCATCTCGTCCACCCTGGCTTCGGACAGTCCCCACGTCTTTATCGTCCGCGATACGATAATGGCGCCGCTTTTCTCTTTCAGTCGCGGCAGTACCTGGTAGTTCCACATACTCTGCAGCTCGGCCGGGGGGCCGGGTAGAGTCACGATAATCCGGCCTTCTTTTTCCACCCACCAGCCCGGAGCCGTGCCTGAGGAGTTACGCAGGGCTACCGCTGACGGAATGATGGTCGCCTGCCTGATATTATTTTCCGGCATTTCCATACCGCGTCTTGAAAACAAATCAATGATTTCCCTCTTTAAATCGGGGTCTACGGTCAGCTCTTCCCCTAACAGCCCGGCGATGACATCCCGCGTGATATCCCCTTGAGTCGGGCCAAGTCCGCCGGTGGTGATAATCAGGTCCGACCGGTTCCAGGCCTGCTCGAGGACTCCGTAAAACCTCTGGTAATTATCGCCGACCGTCGAAGTATAATAGAGGTCTATCCCCAGCCCTGCCAGCCGGCTGGCAAGGTACGGCGTATTGGAATCGGTTATTTCACCGAGGAGCAACTCGGTGCCGCTGGTGATGATTTCGGCTTTCAGCATGTCTGAGGAATATTATAGCATAACGGGCGGGAAGCTTTATTGATAATTATCTACCTCACCCCCTTAATCCCCCTCTCCTGGCGAGGTTATCAGGAGAGGGGGAGATAAAGAAAGAGGGGCTGCGCCCCTCTTAGACACCCCTTTTAAAAATCCCCCTTAATCCCCCTTTTTCAAAGGGGTAAACTTAAAAGGGGGAGAGATACATGTCAAGATAACTTTTTTCGCTATGTTATTGTATAATTAAGCACAGAGTATAACGATTAGTTATAGCTTATGGCCTATACAGGTATATTATAATGACTGAAACTCGATATGATATCAAAGGTCCAGGTCTAGTTCGGGCTACTCAAGAAGCAGTGTCATCTAACAAAGACATTGCCATTGTATATGATTATGACAATACGGGGCGCCCCTTGCGGGTAGGCTATTTCTTTAAAGATAAGGGCAAGCAAGATGTATCACAACCCGCAATAACATGGTTCTCCTCAAACGAAATACAGATTACTAGTGTAAACACTCCGGTACGTGATTTTAAGAGAGCCTTCCTAGACGTTGAATTTTCTCACCCAAAATACAATGAACGGCATTTCCTCTTGTTTCTTACGTTGGACAAAGAAACCCGTGTCATTTTGAGAAATTTATTTCGCATAGATAAGAAATCTGTTACGGGATTCGTGATACAAATAGAAATACGTTGCACTGCAGAAGGTAAAGAACTATGGAAACCAGTCGTGCGATATGACCATGCCCATGGCTTTATACACCGCGATATGATTGCCTCTGATGGCAGCAAGGCAAAATACAAGCTCGGGACACAAGACACAAAAGATGCTATCGTTCTAGCTATTGAAGAAATACGAGAAAATCTTAACCTTTGGCTACATCAATTGGGTTATAAAATATTAGACGAAAATGTGCTAAGCCAACCACGCTTAAACAAAGAGATAGATAGAGCTAAGTCCAAACTCTTAGAACTTCATGATAATCCAGAAAAAATAAAAACCATGCAGTCCACATTTAGTCAGTTGAAAGAAAAACCCGATTACGAGGAAAGAATATGGCCTCCACCCTTGTAATGAACATTTTTATTTTATGGAGTATCAGTTTTGTCTCATTTCCCCCAGCTTCTGTTATTAACACAGTCATGGCTTTTACTAGTCATGTCAGGAAAGTATAACTCTCACTCCACTACCCCCACCTTTTTCTCCCCCCTCAATACCCTCTTTAAATACTTGCCGGTGGCCGATTCCTTTTTACGGACTATCTCCTCCGGTGTGCCGGTGGCGACGATATAGCCGCCCTTGTCGCCGGCGCCGGGGCCGAGGTCGATGACATGGTCGGCGTTCTTAATCACGTCCAGGTGATGCTCGATGACAATCACCGTATTCCCGGCGTCCACGAGACGCTGGAGCACTCTTAAAAGAGCCGCCACATCCTCGAAGGAAAGACCGGTGGTAGGCTCGTCCAGGATATACAGCGTGCTGCCCGTCGAGCGCTTGGAAAGCTCGGTGGCGAGCTTCACCCGCTGTGCCTCACCGCCGGATAGCGTGGGCGCCGGCTGACCGAGACGGATATAGCCAAGCCCGACATCATTGAGCGTTTCCAGCTTTTTCCTCAACCTGGGGAAATGCTCGAAGAAGTCCAGTCCCTGCGCTACCGTCATGTCCAGCACCTCGGCGATGTTCTTGCCCTTAAATTTGATTTCCAGGGCCTCGCGATTGTAGCGCTGACCGTGGCAGACCTCGCAGGGAACGGTGACGTCCGGCAGGAACTGCATCTCAATCTCAATATATCCCTCGCCGCGGCAGGCCTCGCAGCGTCCGCCCCTGACGTTAAAGGAAAACCGACCCGGCCTGTAGCCGCGCAGTCGCGCCTCGGGGACGGTGGCGAAAAGCTCACGGACGGGGGTGAAGGTGCCGGTGTAGGTGGCGGGGTTGCTGCGGGGAGTGCGCCCGATGGGCGACTGGTCGATATTGATTACCTTATCGATATACTCCGTGCCGATGATTTCATCGCAGTCGCCGGCCCTCTCCCTGGCACGATAGAACACCTGCGCCAGCTTCCGGTAGAGAATTTCATCCACCAGGGTGCTCTTGCCGCTGCCGGAAACGCCCGTGACGCAGGCAAATTTACCCAGCGGAATATGCACGTCGATATTTTTCAGGTTGTTATGCCGGGCCCCCTTTATCACCAGCTCCTCACCGTTGCCATGCCGCCGCTTTTCCGGAAGGGGAATCTGTTTGGCGCCGCTGAGGTACTGGCCGGTCAGCGACTCTTTACACTTCATAATATCATCGAGGGTACCCGTGGCCACAATCCAGCCGCCGTGCTCGCCGGCGCCGGGGCCCATGTCGACGATATGGTCGGCGGCGCGCATCATGGCCTCGTCATGCTCGACCACCAGTATGGTATTGCCCAAATCGCGCAGTCGCTGCATTGTCTGAATTAATCTATAATCGTCGGCGGGGTGCAGTCCCACCGTAGGCTCGTCACAGACGTAGAGCACGCCCATCAGGCCGCTACCAATCTGGGTGGCGAGACGGATTCGCTGCGCCTCACCGCCACTCAAGGTCATCGAGGCGCGGTCGGTGCTGAGATAGTCCAGCCCCACATCCTTGAGGAAACCCAGGCGTGTCTTAATTTCTTTAAATATCTGGTGGGCAATCATCGTCTCCCGTTCGGTCAGGACACTCCGGCCGATTTCATCAACCCACTCCAGCGCCTGCACGACCGACACGGCGGTAATATCCATGATATTCCGGTCGCCGATGGTCACGGATAACGATTCCGGCTTCAGGCGCTTGCCCTGGCATTCCAGGCACGGCTTCAGAACCATATAACGCTCGATTTTAAGCCGGCTGTACTCCGACTCCGTATCATGGTACAAACGCTCCAGGGTCGGGATGACACCCTCGAAGCCGTCGAAGTGACGCACCGTCCTGCCGAAACGATTGCGGTAGGAATACACCTC
Organism: Dehalococcoidales bacterium; assembly: GCA_034430675.1. Taxonomy (GTDB): domain Bacteria; phylum Chloroflexota; class Dehalococcoidia; order Dehalococcoidales; family RBG-16-60-22; genus JAFGPF01. The sequence continues at coordinate 3,300 of DAOUEB010000157.1, read as the reverse complement.
CCGGCCTTCCCCGTAGAGCAACAGGTCGACCTGCTTCTTCGTCAGGTCCTTCACCGGCGTGTTCAACGAAAGACCCTGCGCCCTGGCCATAGGTTCCAGTCGCCAGAGATACCAGTTATGTGACTGCCAGGGTCGGATGGCTCCCTGCAGGATAGACAGGTCTTTATTTAAAACCAGGTCGGGGTCAATCTCCTGCTTGAAACCCAGTCCGGTACAGGCGGGACAGGCGCCGTGAGGGCTGTTGAAGCTGAAAGTCCGTGGGGCAATCTCGCCCAGGCTGATACCGCATTGGACACAGGCGAAGTGCTCCGAGAAGAGCAGCTCCTCGCCGCCGATGATGGATACCAGCACCACCCCGGCGCCAATCTTGAGAGCGGTCTCCACCGAATCGGCAATACGACTCTGGTCGCCGCTCTGACCGACGACCAGACGGTCGACAACGACCTCAATGGAGTGTTTCTTGAATTTATCGAGCTGGATTTCGTCCGAGAGGTCATGGATCTCCCCGTCCACCCGAACGCGGGCGTAACCCGTCTTGCGCAGGTCTTCGAAGACGGACTGGTACTCGCCCTTGCGGTCGCGAATCAGGGGCGCCAGAATCATGATGCGGCTTTTTTCCGGCAGCTTCTGGACGGCATCGACAATCTGCTGCACCGTCTGCATGGTAATCTCACGTCCGCAGTTCGGACAGTGGGGGTGACCCACCCGGGCGAAAAGAAGCCTGAGGTAATCGTAAATTTCAGTAACGGTGCCGACCGTCGAGCGGGGGTTCTTGCTCGGGCCTTTCTGGTCGATAGATACCGCCGGACTCAACCCTTCGATATAGTCGACCTCCGGCTTCTCCATCCTGCCCAGGAACTGGCGGGCGTAGGCGGAGAGCGACTCCACATAGCGGCGCTGACCCTCGGCATAGATGGTATCGAAGGCCAGGGAGCTCTTGCCCGAGCCGGAAACACCGGTGATGACCACCAGCTTATCGCGGGGAATGGTTACATCGATATTTTTCAGGTTGTGTTCGCGGGCACCTTTAACGATGATGGCATCCGACGGCATGGCTTAAAGACCTCTATTAGAATTGTAGCACCGGGCTGCAATAACGACAAGGATGGGGTTAACTTATCTCATCTACCTCACCCCCTTAATCCCCCTCTCCTGACGAGGTGTCACAGGAGAGGGGGAAATAAAAAAGAGGGGCTGGCGCCCCTCTTAAACGCCCCGCTTATGGGTGGGGTGGAAGAACAGCGGGATAAGCCGCAGGTGATACTGGGTGGCCTGGGTGAGAAAAGATATCAAACGAGGGGGGCGGGGTGTGGAGTATTATACGAGATAAGCCACTAACGCAGCTAGGGAGGCAAATAGAGATTGCCACGTCGCTGCGCTCCTTGCAATGACCGATAAAAATAGGCGTTTTACCTCTACCCGCTCATAATGCTACAATCAGTACTGAATATCGTGAGCAAGAAAGAATACGACACCGAGATACCCCCGATAAACGAACTGCGCCTGCGCCACCTCACCGTAGATGAAGCCCTGCCCAGACTCGACCAGTTCCTGCACGACACCTTTATGGCCGGCCTGATACAGGTGACGGTAATCCACGGCAAGGGCACGGGGACCCTGCGCCAGACGGTCCGGAGAGTCCTGGGAAAGCATCCTTTAGTCAAATCGTTCCGGGCCGGCGACTACGGGGAGGGGGGAGAAGGGGTAACTATAGTACAACTGGCTGATAAATAGGCCCTGTCCGCCGATTGAACGGCGAAGGTCTTTCAGCTATAATTGTAGTATCATCTGTGGTGAGTGTAGCCCAGTGGTCTAAGGCGCCAGGTTGTGGCCCTGGATATCGAGGGTTCAAATCCCTCCACTCACCCCACCATCTTTTTATCCACCCCCTGCCGGTGATTGGCGGTCGTCCATGTCCTGGCCCTCTTGATGAAGTCGTTGACCTCTTCATCCGTGCGGAAGTCTTCCATCCCGCAGTAGTCATGATGGACCATCTTTCCCCTGTCTCGCATCAGCTTCCTGGAGGAAAGCTTGTAGGCGGGGTAGCCCAGCGCCATCATGTCGTAGATTTCAAGCTCCGGCGGTATGCCCAGGAGGTCTTTGGTGAGGCAGTGCGGATAGACGGTCGCTACCGATGATACCCATTCGTTGGCCAGGCCGAGGGTCGTCGCGGCAAGGCTCATGTAGAGGTAGGCGTTGGCCAAGCTGGAGATATGAATTGCCTGCCGGCGCTCGGCATCGTAGCGCATGGCCGTGGGCAGGCCTTTCAGCGTGCGGGTATCGCCGAGAATTAAAATAAAGACCGGGGCGATGCGGTAGTCCATTTCGGGGTCATGCGAGGGACGCTGCGGCACGCGCTGCCAGGGCTCGCGGGCGCTCTCCGTTTTCATAATGAGCTTATGGTAGTCACGCACCCACTGGACGATGGTATCTTTAATCTTCTTGTCCTTGATGACGACGAACTCCCAGGGCTGCATGTTGTAGCCGGAGGGAGCCCAGCGCGCCGCATCGATAATCTTTTCCACGTAATCGTCGGGGACGGGGTCGGGTTTAAATCGTCTGATAGTGCGCCGGTGTTTGACCAGGTCCAGAAAGTTATTGTAGTCCATTGGGGCCTCCAATTATTAAGAATATGCTTTTAGTATAGATACAACGCAACGGTTAAATCAATTATCTACCCGCTATTTTACAACCCACCCCCTTAATCCCCCTCGGTGGATTGGATGCAATTGCTCATCGGGAGTTATAATAGTTTGAATCTCAACAACCTGCCCATCGAAGAGTACCTTCTCAATTAGAAGCCTCATCAGTTCCTGCCTGCCGGCGAAGTCCAGGGCGTCCAAGCCTGTGCTAATCTTCTCTGTAAAGCTTCTGATTCTGGCCTCCTGGCTTTCCGTCAGTTGCCTCTGGGCAAGCTGTCTCTCCAGCTCAGACTTCCGCTTCTCTAATTCATCTTGTTCCTTCTGGATTAGCTCCATGTCCTCGCGCATCATGAAATCGGCATATAATCCTTTACGGTAGCCTTCCACCAACCGCCTCTGCTCATCCGGTATAGCCTTTAGCCTGGCCTGACAGAGCTGTAACTCCCGCTCTAGGATTTCCTTCGTCTGTGAATTGTCAGTATTACGCTTATGAAGCTCCTGGATGAGAAAATCCGGGTCCTTGATGGGCTGGCAAATCGTGTCCCAAACTACTGGTTCTGTTGCCTCAGCCTTAACCTCAGGACACGAGCAAGGCTGAGGCTTACCATCTGTATTGAAGGGGACTTTATCGGGATTGTCTTTACGATAGCAGCGGTAG
>DAOUEB010000156.1:0-5183 GCA_034430675.1 Dehalococcoidales bacterium | reverse complement strand
ATCGAGCCGGTGAAAATCGACCCCGAAAAGCCTGTCGAGGCCTATATCGGCGTGGACATAGGCTCCATCAGCACCAATGTCGTCGTCATTGACAAAGATAATAACGTACTGGCAAGGCGCTACCTGATGACCGCCAGCCAGCCTATCGAAGCCGTGAAAAAGGGGCTTTCCGAAGTCGGCCAGGAACTGGGGGACAGGGTTATTATCAAGAGCACCGGTTCCACCGGCTCCGGACGGTACATGACTGGGGAGTTCTTCGGTGCCGACGTTATCCACAACGAAATTACCAGTCACGCCAAAGCCGCTTCCTTCGAATGTCCCGATGTGGACACTATCTTCGAAATCGGCGGACAGGACGCCAAGTACGTCAGCCTGCAGAATGGCACCATAATCGACTTCGCCATGAACAAGGTATGCGCCGCCGGTACCGGCTCCTTCCTCGAAGAGCAGGCGGAAAAGCTGGGCATCAATATCGAGGAGGAATTCGGCAATCTGGGACTGGCTTCAAAGCACCCGCTGGACCTGGGTGAACGCTGCACCGTTTTCATGGAGTCGCAGCAGAACTATTGCAAGCAAAGGGGCGCCGCTAAGGTAGACCTGGTGGGCGGGCTCGCCTATTCGGTCGTGAAAAACTACCTGACCAAGGTGATAGAAGAACGTAAAATCGGCGACCATATTCTGTTCCAGGGAGGCACCGCCTTCAACCGGGCTGTAAAAGCCGCCTTCGAGAGCATCCTGGGCAAGAAAGTCCAGGTGCCGCCCCAACATGATATTCTCGGGGCTATCGGCGTGGCCATGCTGGCCAGAGAAGAGCTAGAGACCAGTGATAGAAAGACACGCTTTCGTGGCTTCGACCTGGCCAGCCGGAAATACGAGCTGTCCTCCTTCGAATGCCAGAGCTGCTCCAATCGATGCGAAATCCACAAGGTCGTCTTTGAGGGGGAGAAACCCCTTTTCTACGGCTCCCGCTGCGGTAAGTGGGACAGCCCGGAACAGAAAGAGAAACGCCAGTCTTCAAAAATACCGCGCCTTTTCGACGAGCGCGCACAAGCCCTGAACAACACCTATCCTAAAGACAAGCCTGACAACCCCAACGGTAAGACGGTGGGCATTCCCAGGGCCCTCTTCTTCCACGAGCTCTACCCATTATGGAAAGCATTTTTCACCGAGCTCGGCTTCGAGGTGGTGCTCTCCGACCCCACCAACCGCCACATCATCCGCCAGGGCGTCGAGAACATCGCCGAAGAGCCGTGCCTGCCCATCAAGCTGGCTCACGGGCATATGCTCAACCTGCTGGAAAAGGAGCCGGACTTAATCTTCGTGCCCGTCCAGTGCACCATGGAAAAGCTCTCGGACGATTTTAAGAAGTCATGGAACTGCCCGCTTACCCAGAGCCTGCCCTATATCCTGCTCAGCTCCACACGCATCAAGGAATCGCTGAACGCGCCCAAAGGAAAACAACCGAAAGTATTGAGACCGGTCATCCACCCCGACCGCGGGCGCGCCTGGCAGAAAAAGGTATTAGGAAACATCGCCCGCGACGCCGGAATTACCTCGAACACCGCTATCGATAAAGCCATTCAGGCCGGGTTTGAGTCATTCGATAGTTTTAACGACTGGCAGCAGCGGCGGGGACGGGAGGTCCTGGAGAATCTCAAGCCCGACGAGAAAGCTGTCGTCATCATCGGCCGCGCCTATAACACCTGCGACGAGGCCATGACGCTCAACCTGCCGGAAAAGCTGCGTGATTTGAATATCCTGGCAATACCGCTGGACTTCCTGCCGTTAAAATCTATGGCACGGGAAGTCAGTGAATCCCACCCCAACATGTACTGGAAGGCGGGACAGAAGATACTGTGCGCGGGCAGAATGATTGCCGGCGACCCCCGCCTGTTCGGCCTCTACGTTACCAACTTCGCCTGTGGCCCCGATTCATATTTAACAAAATATTTCAGCAAGGAGACCGAGGGCAAGCCCTTCCTCACTATAGAAATCGACGAGCATTCCGCGGACGCCGGCATTATCACGCGCTGCGAGGCCTTCATCGATACGATACGCAACGCCAGAACACGCGGCACCAGCAAATTTATACCGCTTGTCAGTATCTCCTCCAACCACACCAACACCCGGCGCGTCTACGTGCCCTATATGATTGACCACGGCTACGTCCTGACCGCCGCCATGAAACACTGTGGCGTCGATGCCGAAGCCCTGCCGGAGTCGGACGAGCTTACCCTGGAGATTGGCAGGAAATATACCACGGGCAAGGAATGTTACCCCAGCATCATCACCTCCGGGGATATCGTCAAGAAAACGATGACGCCGGACTTCGACCCCGACCATGCCGCCTTCTTTATGCCTTCAGCCAGCGGCCCCTGCCGCTTCGGGCAGTATAACCGGCTCCACCGCCTGATACTCGACGAACTGGGATTGCAGCAGGTGCCGATACTGGTCTTCGACCAGACCGGGGGCTACCATAAAGACATGTCGTCCCTGGGGCATGGTTTCCGGCTCCACGCCTGGAGGGCTATCACCATCCTGGACTCCATGCAGAAGCTGGTGCTGGAGAGACGCCCCTACGAGGTAAATAAAGGCGAGACCGATGCCGTCTATAAAGAGTGGCTGGACCGTCTGATTAAAAACACCGGGCAGGACAGTAATGCATTAAAAGAGTTATCCGGCCGTATCAGGGACGCCTTTGAATCGATAAAAATAGACACCGCTACACCCAAGCCGCGCATCGGCATCGTCGGGGAGATATTCGTCCGCAGCAACCAGTTCGCCAACGACCGACTATTACGCAAGCTTGAGGCGCTGGGAGCGCAGTGCGGCGTGCCGCCTCTGGAGGAGTGGCTGGACTACATCGACTATGAGCGGAAGTTCCGTAATAGATTCCACATAGAGGGCGGCTGGCGTGACTGGACCCGGCAGAAACTCACCGAGATTGTCCAGGAAAACGTCGCCGAGCCGCTAAGGAAGCAGTTCGACGACTCAATAGAGCTGTTCAAACGCGAACTACCAACGCAGAAGATAATCGACCGCGGGCATAACTACCTGTCGCCTGCCGTGGAGGGAGAAGCTATCCTGAGCATGGGGAGAGTCGTGGAGTACGCCGAGCACGGGTTCGACGGAATCGTGAATATCATACCGTTCGGGTGCATGCCGGGGACAATCGTGAGCCTGCTCCTCCACCAGTTCCGCCAGGACCACGGCCTGCCCGTCCTGAACGTGGTGTTGGAGGGGACCAAAGACCCGGGCGAGTCGATAAGGTTCGAAGCTTTCATCCAGCAGTGCCGGGAGCACCTGCTCAATAACCGGCGAAGCCTCAAATAGATAATATTATCCCTAACCCCACCCCATTATATTTGTCTACCCCATCCCCCTGTGTCCCCCTTCCCCTCCCAGGGGAAGGGGGAAGAAAAAGAAAGAGGGGCTTACGCCCCTCTTAAACACCCTGTAACTCCTCTATGACATCACCGAATACCTTCCGCAACCTCTCCCTCGCGCTCCAAAATTTATCCGAATCCCATTCTGTAATTTCTTCCTCGCTAAAATCCTCCCCGTCCAGATATGCCGAAAACCTGATTTCAATTTGCAGGGCCTCTATATTATCCATGTTTCCGTAATGCCGGGTAATGTACCCTCCAATCAACCTTTCATTCCTGGTCACACTAAAACCGTGCTTGAGTAATGCTTTTTCAAAACACGCCATGAGACGCTCCGAACAGGTAGTATCGTTGACATTACCGAGACAGACATCTGCCAGGGGAAATGCAAGGTGTGTCCCGAAACTATGCAGGTCGAACAGATAAACACGGCCAAAATCCCGAACCATTTTGTTCAGTATTTGAGTCAGTCGTTGGTGATAGGGAAGGTAATACCTGTTTACTCGCCCTTCTATTTCATTTTGGTCTGGCTCTATATCATAAAGGGCGCTTTTCCACGAATTTTCTTGAGAAATAATGGATGACGTCTGGGGTCCGAATAACGGTGCCTTTAATCCACGGTTTAAATTAACCACATATCGGCTGTGGGTAGCCTGAAGCACGGTAATACCCAATTCCGGGAGAAAATTATATAGTTTGTCCAGATGGGGGTCCATCTCGGTTAATATCGGGCGGGGGTCTCGTTTGAATTGCTTATCGATATTTCGCGGAACGTAGGTGCCACTATGAGGCAGGTTGGCGACTATGGGAAGCCGGATTTGCGCTGGAACAAGCAAGTTATATAGCTTCACTTCGCTTTCCTATACTCCCCCTTCCCTTCATTAATTCCCAAGGGACGGGGGTCAGGGGGACAGGTTCCCCTACTCTACCGTTGATTCCCTGCCGTAGAATCGCTTCTTCCAGCTGACCCCGGCTCCAACCAGGCGCTTTCCGCCGGCGTAGAGGGCGCTGGCGACCAGAAATGCGAAACCGAAGGGGTGAAGTATGGCCGAAATGACCGGCTCTTTAAAGCGGGTATCGATGAGTCCCCGCATCAGCAAAATCACCGCCACCTGGAAGAGCAACAATCCCCGCCAGACGGAAGGGGCCGTCAGCGTAATATACTCGTTCCAGAGCCAGTAGAACGGGGCCAGGAAGAAGAAGTAGCCAGCCACAATCAGCGCGAATAGTCCCAGTCGGGACATGGCCGCCACCGAATAACACCACTTGATAAACCCCTCCCACATCGCCCCGATGTTCCGATACATATTGCAGAAGACCACGGGCGAAAGGTCAATCGCCACGTGGCGGCCGCCGCGACGGGTGGTCTCTATCCCCAGCCAGACATCCTCCAGAATCCTCGCCTTTACCACCTCGTGTCCGCCCATCTTCCAGTACGCGTCCCTGGGGAAGAGCAGGAACTGCCCGATAGCCAGCGAAGGTTTTGGCTTTTTCGAACGATGGAGCCACCATAACGGCACCCAGCTCAGGACAACGAAGTAAAGCACCGGTATGGCTATCTTCTGAGGAAAGGAACTGGCCAGCTGGCGGGGAAAGCCGGAAAGCAGGGATGTTTTAAGCTTTACGGCTATGGAAAGCACGCTGCGCAGCATGTGGGGAGCGTGGGTCGTATCGGCGTCCACAAACAATAGCCAGTCGCCCTTTGCCCTCTGGGCCAGCTGGTAGCAGGCGAAGGGCTTGCCCGCCCAGCCCTCGGGCAGAGGCTCGCCGCTGTAGAGTCGGATACGATTGTCTCCG
>DAOUEB010000155.1:0-3963 GCA_034430675.1 Dehalococcoidales bacterium | reverse complement strand
AATAGCTTGATGGTCGAGTCGCTGGGGATATGGCTACCACTGGGCTATTCCTATGTCCCCGACTCCTGCAATCTAGAAGAAGACCCCTATGAAGTATATTATCCGGAAACCACGGTCTCAGATTACGCTGGCGGTGAGGCGGTGGTCTGGGAATTTAGCCCGCCGGTTGATTTTGCCGACTTCCCCGGTGTTTCGGTACTGGATGTACCTATGACAGCCGAAATCAGTTTTGAATATACCGCCAACGTAACGGGAGCCAGGCCAGTTACCATTTCCTGGATGGAGACCAGCGGCGTCAGCGATGTCCCCCTTTCCTGGGACATCGACACCAAGATTTTCCAGATAACCTCCACCGCCGGTGATACCACAATTGAAGCCTACGCCTCACGGTGCGAATTGCGTCAGATGGCAGCTGCCATTGCCGGCGATTACAAGGCTATCGGCAACTCTTTAATGCAGGATAATAGTTACCCCTGGAACAAACGTGATACTCTGCTCCCCGATAGCACTACCACGCTGGATACCATACCCAATGGCGACCCGGAAGACGATGTCGGGGACGTACTTGCCGCCTACCTCTACTGGTCGGGGTCGTACCAGGGGTCTTTTTCTACGCCCATCTGGGGTCCGGATACATGCGGCAACTTTAATAACTGGACCAACTCCGCCCCCAACACCGTCTGGCGAATCTCCTCGGGGAGGTTCCGCGGGCATTATACCGGCAGCGACCAGGATGCCCGTTACCTGGAGATGGCCAGCTCTGTTGACCTGACTGCCTACTCCGAGGGTGAGGCGATTGTGGAGTGGGACCAGGATGAAAGCAGTTCTTTGTCTGCAACGGATGGTCTCACCTTTCAGATCTCCAATGACAATGGCACCAACTGGAGTGACCCGATTACCGCCTTCTATGACGATATTACCATGCCCGACTATTCAGAGGCGTACTTCTACTACATAATACCCGAGGAATACCTGACGGCTAATTTTAAACTGAAATTCCATCTGGAAGGTTTCGCGGATGACTACTGCTATCTCGATGACATCGCCGTGGCTCAGATTACCGCCACCGTCGACACCACCGCCTTCCTTAAAATAAACGACGTACAGGTGTACCTTGATGGTAATGGTGACCCGCAGCAGGGTGTTCAGGATTTAACCGCTACCACCTCTTCGGCCATCGCGTTTGAAAAGCCTGACGAGTACGCCTACGCCTGTTACCTGGATATCACCAAGCTGGTGCAGGAATATTCTGAAGAGGTCGAGGACGAATGGGGAGGAGAATGCCATACCGGCAACGCGAAATACACCGTTGGCGGTATTGATGCCGATACCGGGGAATACCGCTCCTATGCTGGCTGGTCGATTATTATCGTTTACTCCAGCCCAGAAACGGCAGGGCATCAGCTTTACCTCTATGATACGTTTGCTATTAATCCCGGGAATCAGAACCTGGACTTCGACTTTGATGGCGAGCCGGGCGGCGACATCACCGGCTTCGTCGTGCCGGAGCCAATCGAAGGCGAGGAAATCGCCGCAACACTGACCTGCTTCGTCGGCGAGGGTGACGATGCTTATGACGGTGACTACATGCGGTTCAACGAAACCAACTTATCCGATGGCGCCGGTGACCTGGATGACGTCTGGGATTCGGATTCCATCGGGATGAGCGAACCGGGTGTGGATGTTGATACCTTCACCATTTACTGGGATGACGAAATACTGCACGCGGATGATACCGAGGCACACATAGACCTGCCTACCGAGTCGGACAACTGGGTTCTGATATATATGATTCTGTCCGTGCGCAGTGAGACCGTCACCGGCGGCACGGTACATTACGTGATACATGGTGGCTAAGAGCCCTATTTTTCATGTTTTTGCTTGTGCTTAGATTGCACGTTTTGAGTGAAAGTGCAATCGAAAAATGGTCCGCCCCATTCCACACATGAGCCCCGAACGTGGCGCTACGGGCAGAACAAAGGAACATTATTGCCGCCAATAAATCATGTCGACGATTCGACCGACTGGCCGATGATATTTTGCCAGAGACTTGAATGATTGTCCGTTCGTTTTCTCCCATTCAGTGACCCAGCCATCGAGTTTCTTCAAAGTATCGCAGAATTGCCCTGGAGTCCACCGATTTTCATCAATCCATGAACAAGATGAACCGAGTCCGTCGCGGCGAAGCCCTTTTCTTAGCCATACGTCGAATCCAGGTGTTTGTCCCCATAAAAACATTAATATTTTTGATCTACCTAAAATATAATACCTGCCATTTCCGTCCGGTGAGTCTTTATTGTGATTATTGTGTGTAATTCCGTATTCTGAACCCTTCATACCAACATAAAGGCGATTTAATGCATCGCTCGTAGACTTGCGATTAATTTGCCCGTCTCCTAAAATAATAGGCTTGATAATATTGTAATCATCTCTGTTATTGCGTAAAATCGCCTCAATTATTTCCATAGAACCTATACCAGTCCACCAAAGTTGCCACTCATCACGGAGAAGAAGATTCTTCACCAAGCGTTCTACGGTCTCTTCTAAATGCGAATCATCCAGAATCGAATTACTACCTCGTTCCACATTGAGTTTATAACGCCAAAACTGATCGAAACTTGAATATTCATGAACCTGAACACGTCGCTGGCACTCTTTAATCAACGGAAACATTTCACGCTCCAGTACTGAGATTATAGCACCATAGTCGGAAAACTTGAATACGTCCGAGGCTGTTACACTATCCGCTAAATCGTGCAATTCAGTTAGACTCCAGCCTCCCGGTTCGCTCTCCTTCAAACTGCCTGCATATTTTACCAGCCAGTTTCCGCACCCTTTCCGAGCTGCTCAGTGCATCGCTCGCTCTTCCAAGGCTGACCCTATCCTCTCCGCTTTTTGCTTTCTTCATTGCCCTTCTTGTGGTAATGAAATCCTTTAGGTCCCGCTGAACCTCCCTGGAGTTCCAGACCGCACGGAGGAAGACCAAAGGCAACTCTTCCTTTTCCCACCAGCTACTATATTCAATCATGTAATCCTCGGCATATTCAGGCTCAGCCCAGCTAATGCCATGCCACCAGTCCCTCTTTGGCAGCTTATCACCCAGCAGCATTGGAGCTATGTAGGGATTGGTGAAAATGGCAAATACTAGAATTCTGGCTGCCTTTTCCAGTTTGTTTTGCTGGATAAGGGCAAATCCATAGTTATAGAGGTTGTGAGGGTCATCCCCATTCCGTTCATACCACCTGGCCGCTTCCTCAAGATTTCCCAGCTGATGGTATAGAGGTCCCATAAGGTAGCGAACTCCCTGATTGTCATTAGGATTGAGCTTCAGCATTTGTTTGAAAATACCTATGGCCTCCTCGAGCCTGCCCTGTTTCCAGGCAGTAAGACCGAGGCCTTGCAAGGCTCGCATGTAGGGTCTGGATTCAAGTATTCCCCAGAATCCGCCTTTGGGCATGTCCTTTACCTCAGGTTCAGCAAATTCAAGGGCTTTCTGGTAGAGCCCTTCAGCCTGTTTCCAGTCTTCATTTCTCCATGCAATATTTGCAAGGTGGTTATACCCATCAGCATAGGTCGGGTCTATCTCAATGCTCTTAAAGAAGTAGCGGCCTGCCTCTTCCTCGTCTCCCTGTTCAAGCAAGTCGAGCCCCTGGTTAAGAGTGTCTTCAGCCCGCTCCCTTTTCGGGTCACGCGTACTCGGAAACATGGTGATTCCGCCTTTCTCGCGATTCGAGCATAGTTTACCAAATCCAGTCATCGTTTAAAAGCATATCAGGCAACGCGGAATCATAATAAAGCATGGATGGTAAAGGACGTTACAGCGATAATCTGGTCAGATGCCTGACGGTGCCGGTTGGGTTCAGCAACATTTACCCACTGTGACTTAAGGTAACAGGGCAAGGAGGTTTAGCCGTCCTGCTCAATACAAAATGAGTTTTAGGTAACAATCCCGAGTTTTGTTTA
>DAOUEB010000154.1:0-4826 GCA_034430675.1 Dehalococcoidales bacterium | reverse complement strand
TCCAGAAGCAGATAGAGAGCGTCTGCGGTCTTGAAGGCTCCAAGTTCTGGGGTAAGAACATGTTTGATTCTGCTCAAGTGGCAGCTAAGAAAGTTATACAAGAAGGAGGCTATCCTTTAAACGAAACCACCCTCTCGGCTGGCGATGTGGCGAAGTTGAAGGAAATGTCCCAGCCCTTGTGGGAGAAGTGGGTAAAGGATAATGAGGCTGCCGGATATCCTGAGGCGCAGGAAATACTGGATACAACACTGGATCTGATAAAATAACCATGAGAACTGGCCGGGAATGTGGTTAAGTAGAGCAGCTGATTCGCTTAATAAATTCGTTCACCCGGCGGTTGGAGTTTTGCATAGTGCAGGGGTGGGCGTTCTTGCTGTGTTGATGTTGCTGACAGCTGGTGACGTCACCCTGCGCTATGTTTTTAATCGGCCGATAATCGGCTCCTACGACTTAACTGAATACATGATGGCAATTGTGGTCTCCTTTGGCCTGGCCTACTGCGCTTTCCTTAAAGGTCATGTCAGGGTAGACTTTGTCGTTAGCCATTTGCCACGGCGCGTTCAGGCGACTATTGATAGCATTACCGGACTGCTTGGCGTCATCTTGTTCTCCGTGGTAACCTGGCAGGCTTTTATATATATGCAGCTTCTGTTTGACTCAGGGTTAGAGTCTACGGTATTGCATATTCCTCGTTTTCCTTTTGCCGGTCTGGTATGTTTGGGAAGTGCCTTTCTTACCATAGTATTACTGGCAAATTTTCTTGAGTATCTATCTCAGGTGGTGCGAAAGTGACGCCACTTACCGTAGGTATCATCGGCATTTGTATACTTCTTGTGCTCCTTTTCTCCCGTATGCCTATCGGTTTTGTCATGGCGCTGGTAGGCTTTGCCGGCTTTGCCTACCTGTCCGGCTTTGACGGCGGTCTTGGTGTCTTGCGGACGGTTGTCTATAGCACTTTTGCTGATTATAACTTGAGTGTCATCCCACTTTTTATTCTGATGGGTTCGTTCTGCTTCTTTGCCGGATTGAGCAAAGACCTTTATGACACGGTTCATAGCTGGCTGGGGCAATTACGTGGCGGTCTGGCGATGGCTACTGTTGGTGCTTGTGCCGGTTTTGCCGCTATTAGTGGCTCCAGCTTAGCGACCGCGGCTACTATGGGCACGGTGGCTCTGCCGGAGATGAAAAGGTATAAATACGATGACCGCCTGTCTACCGGGGCTGTGGCTGCCGGCGGCACTATCGGCATATTGATACCCCCGAGCATCATCCTTATCCTTTACGGAATAATCACGGAACAGTCCATAGGCAAGCTTTTTCTGGCTGGCTTTATCCCCGGTATGCTTGAAGCCGTCTTTTACATGGTTACTATTTATCTTCTTTGTAAGAGCAACCCGCTCATGGGTCCCCCGGGCCCCAGGACAAGTTTTTTAGGCAAAATAACCTCGCTGAAGACCACCTGGGTAGTGTTTGCTTTATTTATACTGGTTATCGGTGGTATCTATCTGGGGGTTTTTAGCCCTACGGAGGCGGCCGGGGTTGGCGCCTTCGGCGCTTTCATTTTCGGTTTGGCCAGGAGGCAGCTTGGCTGGCAGGCCTTTAAAAATAGTCTTGTTGATACCGGCAAGACCACGGCCATGGTATTTATCATTATCCTGGGCGCCATGGTACTTGGTTACTTCCTGGCGGTAAGCAGAATCCCCTTTGTGCTGGCAGATATTGTCGGTGCGCTAGTGGTGAACCGCTATGTTATCCTCGTGCTTATCTTGCTTGTTTATCTGTTCCTTGGCTGTGTTATGGATAGCATGGCGATAATGCTGCTTATTACCCCGATTTTCTTTCCTTTAGCTATATCTCTGGGCTTTAACCCGATATGGTTTGGGATACTGATAACCAGAGTAACTGAGATAGGCCTGATTACCCCACCGGTTGGCCTGAATGTATATATTATCCGGGGGGTAGCCAGAGATGTGCCCGTGCAGACAATATTCCGGGGCATTATCCCTTTCCTTATAGCCGATGTCTGTCATGTAGCGCTCCTAATAGCTCTCCCCCAGCTCTCTCTGTTCTTGCCCAGCTTTATGAAGTAGGCAGTTAGCACAAATCCCAAACGTATAACGAATGGTATTATAACCGGACCAGGTTTTTTTGGGGGGGGCAGGCCGCCAGCATTTATGGCACAACTTGGCAGAGAACTACATTGAGATTGTGCCCATATTTTTACTTGTCGTCAAGTCGACTTCAAGGATTTTCTTTTCATAGCCCTCGCAAACAATCTCCAGACTATATCTGCCACTGTTTTCTTCAAGGCTATCAAATTTGAAATCACCAAAGTTATCGGTCACGGCTTCGCCTATCTTTTTTGAGTCCTTAAACAGAGTTACCCTGGCACCATCAGCACAGTCAGTTACGCCCGCTACTTCAATAGCAATACTACCTCCAATGAAACACTTGAGAAACCGGTATAGATTCTTGTAATATACACGGGGTTTTGTGTTATATTCGGGATGAAGGACTTCCAGGTTCTCATCTTTTATAATCTGTACCATTTTAGAGTCCTCGACTTTAACTGCACGTAAGGCTCCGGTCGGGCAGGACTGAACACACCTGGGCTCTTTCCATCCATCGTCCAGCAGATGAGCACACAGCGTGCATTTTTGCGCCACATTCTTCTCCTCGTTCCACCAGATAGCACCATAGGGACAAGTATCCACGATATCCTTCTGCCCCCTGGCCTTTTCCGGGTCAATTATAACAATGCCATTATTCTTTTTGTACACCGCTCCATCTCTTGCTTTCGTGATACAAGGGGCACTATCACAATGCATACACGGGATGGGCAGATAGGCGACATCGACCATGGGGAACTCACCCCTTTCCTTGCGCATGATATTCATCCACCTGGGGCCATGCTTGGGCTGGGCGACGGAATACGGTAAAAAATCATTATCTACGTACTCATCCTTACAGGACAGGAAACAATTATTGCAATCCTCGCACTTTGCCACATCGATGATTAAATTCCACTTCTCCATGTTATATCGGCTCCTTCCACTTCTCTATTTGCACGAGGCAGGAATTTGAGGCCGCGCTGTGTGACTTCTTGATTATAGGGCGGGATGGCGTCAGTAGATTAATGTTTCCGGCACGGTCAATTGAATATCCCGGCTCACCTACAGGGTCATATAGTGCCGAAGAACTGTACGAGTGAACCGCTCCAGAAGGAAGGCGTTCGGTAACATGGACAGCACAAATGACGGCTCCACGGTCATTGAACACCTTGACCAGATCATTCTGTTTAATCCCTCTTTCTTCGGCATCTTTCGTATTTAGCCTGATAACCCAGTAGTAATAACCGTCAATCAAGACCCGGTGGTCTTCAATATCGTTAATAATGCTATCCTTACCGTCATTATGGGTGTGGAAGCTGAAGCGGGGGTGGGGGGATATTAGCTGCAGCGGATACCTTTTATATAGCTCCGTAGTATGATGACCTTCCCAGGAGGGGATATATTTGCTTATGGTCGGCCTCTCGGGGTCGTCCGGGTCAAATCGCTTCAGACTCGAACATTCAAACTCTATCTTGCCTGACTGTGTCTGAAGTCCCTTTAAATATTCTTCGGTATAGTCTGCTGGTAGCGGTATCGGTTCGGTCAGGTCCTTTTTCCTGCCCTCGGCGAACCATCTATAGGCACAAGGGGCTCTTAGCTCCTCCTTCGGTGCGGGAACAACATAATAGCCTTTCTTAAGGAATTTCTTCCATGAAATCCCCCTGGGTAAGTCCGAGGCGGCATATACCCGCTTGCACCAGTCAAGCTCGCTCGAACCCTCGGAAAAGTAGGCGCTCAGTCCCAGCCGCTTCGACAGCTCGAGGAAAATCTCGTAGTCCGATTTCGATTCGCCCAGGGGTTCGATGCACTTGTGTTGCAGGGTGATAATGCGGTGATTTAACTTGACGAAGTTGTGTATGATATACCCGCCGGCATTGGAGGTTTCGCCGATATCCCAACGCTCAAAATTGGTACAGGCCGGCAGTATGATATCGGCGAACTTGGTCTCACCCTCCATCCAGATGGACTGGTTCACCACAAAAGATAGCTTCGGGCTCCGGTATGCCTTTACGTAACGGTTCGTGTCGTTCATGGTACTGATATAAGAGCCGCCGTATTTATAATACATCTGGATTTCCGCATTACCCGGGGCCGGATATGTGAACTTAAAGAACTGGCCTTCAATGGTCTTGGTATTATTCGGATAACCCTCGCAATGGCCATCCAGAATAGCTTCCGGAATCCTCAACCTGGGTACTTTTTGCAGCACGGTGTTCACGGTCGGCAGGTGCGGCATCCGCTGGTACACGTTCATTGCCGAGGCTGTTCCTTCGATATCACCGGAGATTCCCCCCCGGCGTAGCCCGGAAAGTAGAACCTTGTGTCGACCGGTGCCGCGAAGGTCATATTGCCAAAATTGATACCGGGTTTACCGACACCCTGCATCGCCATAAGGCAGACCATCGAGCGGGCCCATTCGAGCCCGGTGGCATTGCGGCACGCGCCACCTTCCTGGTTACCCGGACCGCCAGCGCCAAGGTAGGTCTTTTTAGTTCCCCATTCTCTGGCTAAAGCCCTGACATCTTTCGCAGGAACGGTTGTCTCCTTTTCCTGCCATTCGGGGGTCTTGGGTATCCCGTCCTCCTTGCCCAGTATGTAGTCCTTCCATTTATCAAACCCGGTAGTACGCGAAGCGACGTACTCTTTGTCGTAAAGGTCTTCAGTTATCCAGACGTAGGCGATGGCAAGAGACATGGCATTGCCGGTATCCGGTCT
>DAOUEB010000153.1:0-4086 GCA_034430675.1 Dehalococcoidales bacterium | reverse complement strand
CTGGAACCGTTCGCATCACCGGTGCTGGTAGAGGGATGGATGCGCGGCTCCCACATGGGTCCGCTGATGCCGGTATCGGTTAAAGACAGCACCCCCGCCCGCTTCGATGGCCCGCCGCGAGTTACATGCCTCGGCTACCAGCTAAACAACGGCATGCTGGTCGGCCCGCGGGACATGCTCGCCGATAAGTCGTTCAACCTGGCACGTCACCATGCCAACGAGATGGCCGACATGATGCGGAGGCACGGTCCTTTCGAGCCCCACCGCCTGCCCCTGGACGAAATGGAATACACCACCATGCCGCAGGTGATGGAGAAGATAAAAGACAGATTTGAAGACCTTGACTGAATTAGAGGCAGGGGCTATCATTAGACAATAAGAGAAGCCGCGGCGACTGCCGCGGCTTCTCTAACACAATGAGATTGGGGAGTTCTATTGCGCGATAACAAGCTCCTGCTGGCGACCAACAACCCAGGTAAAGTCCGCGAGTATAAAAGTCTGCTCCGTGGAATTCCTTATCAAATAGTGACACCGGCGGAGCAGGGCATCACCACGGAGATTGAGGAGGCCGGAGTCAGCTTCGAGGAAAACGCCCGACTGAAGGCAACCGCCCTGTCCAAGGAAAGCGGGTTGCTATCGCTGGCTGACGACTCCGGACTGGAGGTCGATGCCCTGGGGGGTGAACCGGGGCATTTATCGGCCCGCTATGCCGGAGAGGGCGCTTCCGATGCCGATAGAATCAATTACCTGCTGGATAAACTTAAAGGCGTACCTGAAAAAGAACGTACCGCCCGCTTCCGGTGCGTGATTGCCATAGCCGCGCCTGACGGTACGGTTGAAACCTGCTCCGGTGAGTGCCGGGGGGTTATCGCCACAGAACCGAGGGGCAGTCACGGATTCGGCTACGACCCTATTTTCTACGTGCCGGAGCTGGGTAAAACGATGGCGGAGCTGACGCCGGAGGAGAAAAACCGGATAAGCCACCGGGCGAAGGCCGCCGAAAAAGCCCGCGCGCTGCTGATGAAATTTAATTTATCGACGCCATAGCTTATAGTCGACAAATTCTGTATAATATATAATACACGTAAAGGATATCATTATGACCGGAATTTCTGATTCTTTTCAACGCCCGATAAACTACCTGCGCATCTCGGTGACCGACCGGTGTAACCTGCGCTGCGTTTACTGCATGCCGGCGGAGGGCGTCCCCCTTATGTCTCACGCCGACATCCTCAGCTACGAAGAAATTTACACCGTGGTGAAGGCTGCCGCGGAGATGGGTATCAATAAGGTCAGGCTCACCGGCGGCGAGCCACTGGTGAGGGCGGGTCTTTCCGACCTGGTAAGGCTGCTGGTGAGTATTGATACTATCGACGATATTTCCCTGACGACCAACGGCACCCGACTGGCGCAATATGCCGTTGAGCTTAAAGAGGCCGGCCTGCACAGGGTTAATGTCAGCCTGGATTCCCTCAAGCCCGAGAGGTTCCGGCAGATTACCCGGTGCGGCAGCCTTGAAGACACTCTGGAAGGTATCGAGGCCGCCAAGACGGCGGGACTTACCCCCGTTAAAATTAACGCGGTGGTCATGGCCGGGGTAAACGATGACGAGCTCACCGATTTTGCCGCCAAGACGGTCAGTGACGGCTGGCACGTGCGCTTTATCGAGCTTATGCCTGTCAACGGCGATGAACCGGTTACCGATAAACTCTTTTCCGCCAGCGAAATGAGAGAGCGCATCGAAGCGATGGGGAAACTGGAGCCCAGTGAGGTTGAAGTGGGTAACGGGCCGGCCAAATATTACCGGCTGCCCGGAGCCAACGGCACCATCGGCTTCATAACGCCAGTCACGGAACACTTCTGCTACCGGTGCAATCGACTTCGCCTTACCGCTGACGGCAAGCTCCGTCCCTGCCTGTTGAGCGAGGAGGAGATAGACCTGAAGGAGCCCCTGCGGAGCGGCGCATCGGTCCTGGAACTTAAAAAGCTGATTGAAAAGGCAATTGCCAGCAAGCCGAAAGGCCATCATCTGGCCGAAGGCAAAAAACAAAAGGGCCGGCCTTTCTCTCAGGTGGGGGGATAAAAATGTCCGAACTGACCCACATGGATGATGCCGGCCGTCCCCGGATGGTGGATATCACCGGGAAGGCAGATACTGCCCGCGTGGCCGTAGCCAAAGGCAAAGTCAGGATGCAGCCGGCCACCTTCCAGCTAATCAAGCGGGGCGGCACCGCCAAGGGCGATGTGCTATCGGTTGCCCAGCTCGCCGGTATTATGGCCGCCAAGCGTACGCCCGACTTAATACCGCTATGCCACCCGATTCTCATCGGAAACGTCAACATTGAGTTCAACCTCGACGAGGCGAAGAGCACCGTGGAGATTACCACTACCGTCGAGAGCACCGGCAAGACTGGAGTGGAGATGGAGGCGCTGACGGCTACGGCCGTGGCCGCCCTGACGATATACGATATGTGCAAGGCTGTCGACCGCGGCATAAAGATTGAGAGCATCCGCCTAGTGCGAAAAAGCGGCGGTAAAAGCGGGACAATAGAGCTTGAATAGTGCCAGATTATGTTGTATACTAATCCACCACTAGTAATATTTGGGGGTGCGCCATGAAGTTATCATGTCTTCAGGAAAATTTAAATCGGGGACTTAATATCGTCGGGAGGGCCGTAGCCACCAGGACAACTCTGCCCATAACCAATAACGTCCTCCTCGCTACCGATGACGGCCGCCTGAAACTCGTGGCCACCAACCTCGAGATGGCCATCAGCTACTGGATTGGCGCGAAAATAGAAGAAGAAGGGGCCATTACGGTACCGGCCCGACTTCTCACCGAGTTCGTCAGCTCCCTGCCCAGCGACACGATTGATGTTCAACTTTCCCCGCAAACCAAGACCCTGGGGTTGAAGTGCGCCCGCTTCGAGGCCCGCATCAGCGGGGTTGATGCCAAGGAATTCCCGCCGATACCCAGCGTTGACGACGGCATCGCCACCAAGGTTGAAGTCGAAGCCTTACGCCAGGGGATTAACCAGGTTGTCTTTGCCGCCGCAACCGAGGAGTCACGGCCGGTGCTCACCGGTATCTGCACCCAGTTCGAAGGCGATACGCTGACACTGGCGGCGGCGGACGGATTCAGACTGGCTGTCTACAAGCTACCCATCGCCGACCCGGTCAGCCAGAAGACAGAGGTCATCATACCGGCACGGACTCTGGCGGAGCTGAATCGTCTCATAGCTGAACAGGAAGAAGCCGTCGATATTACACTAAATCCCAACAAGAGCCAGGTGCTCTTCCGGTTGAAAAATGTGGAACTGGTCTCCCAGCTCGTTCAGGGGACTTTCCCGAACTATTCTCAGCTTATTCCCCAGAGCTATAATACGCGGGTGATTGTCAGTGTCGCCGAGTTCCTGCGGGCGACCAAGACCGCTTCAATCTTTGCCCGTGACGGCAGCGGCATCGTCCGCCTGGTGATAACGCCCGGGAGCGAGAAAAATCCCGGCAAGATTTCCATTTCCGCCCGCTCCGAGGAGATTGGTGACGATGTCGGCGAGATAGATGCCACGGTTGAAGGTGACGATGCCAAGATTGCCTTTAACGGCAAGTACCTGACCGATGTCCTGAGCGTGCTCCACGAGGCACAGGTAGCGCTGGAGACTACCAATCCCTCAAGCCCCGGCCTCATCCGCCCGGTAGGCGTGGATAACTATACCCACGTCGTCATGCCGATGTTTGTGCAATGGTAAAAATAAATAGAGATACAAGGTAAAGGGGAGCAGCAATGCTCCCCTTCTTTTTTACCGATGTCTGCCTTAAGTCTTACTGGCGCTTTTACTCCCCCAGGCGTGCGTTTTTCTCCCCTTCCGATGTTACCTTCCCGGTTACGGGGTGATTGTAGTGGAAGGGGAAGATATAGCCGGAAACGTACCGCTGGTCATCTCTGTCGATATCGATGTCGGGTTTGTGGCCCCGGAACTGTCCGGCGAGGTAGGGTCGGTTCACATCTTCCGGCATGGCCCACTCGCCCGTGATTCTTACCGCGTACGGTATCACCCATTTAATCGAAAGTATCTTCCATATGCC
>DAOUEB010000152.1:0-23479 GCA_034430675.1 Dehalococcoidales bacterium | reverse complement strand
CTATGCGTGGAGGTTTGCCCCACCGACGTTATGATGCCCAACCCGGAGAAGAAAAAACCTCCGATAGTCGTTTACCCGGAAGAGTGCTGGTACTGCGGCGGCTGCGTTGAAGAATGCCCCAATCCGGGAGCCATCACTATGGTTCACCCGACACAGCAGCGGATATCGATGAACTGGAAGCGCAAGGACACCGGGGAATTATTCCGCCTGGGCATGAAGAACCCCCCACCACCCAACACCAGGCCGCCCTCAGGATGAGATATCCGGGAACATATTCCTGTTCTCGGTATGGTAAACCGTAGTGAGGCTAGGAAACACCCTGGTCCTGGAACCGGTACCCCACTCCGGGCACGCTGACGATGCATACGGGCTCTCTCGGGTCGGGTTCAATCTTGGCCCGCAGGTGGCCGATATAGACGTGCAGATACTCCCTCTCCGTTTTATATTCCGGACCCCAGATTTTACCCAAGAGATACCGGTAGCCGAGAGCCTGCCCCGCACTGAGGACCAGTTCCCGCAATAACTTGTATTCCGTTGGTGTCAGTTTAACTTCGTTACCGTCTGCGGTTACTCGCCTCGTGGCAAAGTCAATCTTCAGGTTGTCGCATTCAAAATATGACCTGACAGAGGCAGAATCGTCTATCTTATTACGTCGAAGCACCGCCTTAACCCGGGCGATAAGCTCATCAATACCGAACGGCTTGGTGATATAGTCATCGGCGCCGAGGTCCAGGCATTTCACCTTGTCGGCCGTATCGCCCCGGGCGCTGAGCCCGATAATCGGGACCTGAGACCACTGGCGGAGCCGCCGGCAGACTTCAAAACCGTCCACCTTCGGCAGCATCATATCCAGGAGAACGAGGTCAGGCGGTTCCTTTTCCACAATCTGTAAAGCCTCGGCACCGTCCCTGGCCGTAAGAATATGCCAGCCCTCCCCGGCAAGGTTGAACCTCAGGAACTTTATTATCTTCTCGTCATCATCAACCACAAGAATAAAAGTATGAGCCATAATATTATCGCCCTGCTATTACTTACGCAGCCTCAGTCGGCTGTTCTCCTTTTCGCCTATCGGCAGGCTGAAACTGAACTTTGAGCCTTTGCCTACCTCGCTTTCCGCCCAGATTTCGCCGTAATGCGCCTCGACAATACCCCGGCAGATGGACAGACCCAGGCCGATGCCCGCTTCCGAACTTTCACCACTGCCCACACGGTAGAACCGGTCAAAGACTTTATCCAGACTCTGCGGAGATATGCCTTCTCCATCATCCCCAACGCTGATAACAACCGAGTCGCCGCAAAGCTCCGCCTGTATTATAATCTGTCTTCCCTCTTTTGAATACTTCGCGGCATTCTCACAGAGGTTAACCAACACCTGCCCGACACGTACCCTGTCCACGAAAATATCCGGCAGGTCGGAGGGTATCAGCGCCCGCACTTTATGATTCCTGGTAACCGCTCCCAGCTCTCTGTCCGCCCATTCCAGTATCTCGGCAACCTGATACCAGTCCTTTTCCAGCTTCATGGCCCCGGACTCGAGACGCGACATATCCAGCAGGTTCCCCACCAGCTTCGCGAGATAATCGGCCTCGTGGTCGATGTCCAGTAGAAAGTCCCTCTCCTCTTCCTTACTCCATTTTTTCGAGTTCCGCAGGAAAGTCGATGTATAGCCCTTGATGATTGCCAAAGGAGTACGCAGCTCGTGAGAAACCATGGAAAGCAGGTCGGTTTTCAGTCGCTCCGATTGCCGCAGCGCTTCTATCTTAACTTTAGCCTGGATAATCTCTTCTTCCAGCCTCTTCCTTTCCGTGATATCCCGGAACACCTCGATAATCGATATGCTGCCGTCCGGGTTCAGCAGGGGAGCGGTAGCCACCTCGTATTCCTTACCCCCTATATTCTGGTTACCGATATTTTTCGGCTTCACTTCGCTATCGCCAGAGTCCCATTGAACCGGACAATTAGAGCACTTCCCTTCTTTCCCGAGGGCTTTCCAGCATTTCTTTTCACCTTTACCACCGAAGTTTGTCTCCGCGGCATGATTCATAAATTGTATCGTCTGGTTGGCATCGACAATCATAACGCAATCACTCATACTGTTCAACCATTTTTCCAGATTCTCCCTGGCTTCGAGGATATCCTTATACAATCGCAGATTCTCCAGGGTGATGGCAATCTGATTGATTATGGCATTGACCATCTGCACGTCCTCGATGCTGTAAGGCTGCCCGGAGAGTTTCTTGCTTACCAGAAGCAGCCCCGATACTTGACCGCTGCGCGGCCTCAATGGCGCTATAAGCTCCGCACCGATTTCCTTCAAGCATTCCGCCTCTTCCCAGACAACGTTCTGCAGTTGAGGAATAACCGAGATATCCTGGTAGCTCAATAATTCGCTGGAATTTCCCAGCCACCGGAGCAGCGGACTCTGAGCTTTAAAGACTATGCCGGAAGTATCTCCCGTTTCGTTTGCCGAACAGACCACCTGAAAATCCCCGTTTTTCGTTAGTGGTTGTAAAAGGTAAACATCCGAGGCGCGCAGCGCCCCGGCGACCATCTTGACCGTGGTGCTATTTACCTGAGCAAGGTCAGAAAGACTCTGCGTGTGCCAGCTGAAAGTTTCCAGGGCTTTGAGATAATCGTACCGGTCGCGGTAAAACCACTTGTCCACCTGCCTCTGAACCAGTCCCCACAATGCCGGAACGGAAAAGGCCAGGACGATAACGATTAAAAAGTACAGCCACGGAGCCAGCGGAGATTCGTATAGTATACGGGTTGCCAGAAAGAATAATCCGATAACGGGCACGGCAATCCCAGCGCATGTCAGGATATATGCGATGCTCTTTCTAAGGATAATTCTGATATCCAGAAGATTGTATTTCAGGATAGCCACCGTGGTTAACAGACAGAATGAAATGACGCCAATTACCAGACCCGGATAAAAGGGCAACCCCAGCAATGGTAGAACATCAAATAACCCTCCGATAAGCATCAGGGTGATGCCTATGATGATATAGCCAGCCTGGTTCCGTTCCTCCGCATACGATGATGTTCTATAGACCCTGATGAAGTTAATAACCGCCGCCATACCCACTCCTAAAGTGAATAACATCCAGATAAAGGTTGCCGGCGCGTATACGGGGGCATACCCGTACGACTTTATCTGCATACCGGTGATAAACAGGCGGGTCATCGCCAGGGGGATTAAAAGGAAACAAATGAGGTAAAGAAAAGCAATTAATCGTTTCCTGATTCTGGTAGAAGTGTAAATAACTGAGAAATGATAGAAGAAAACCGCCACAAACGCACTCAGAGGGACCAGCCACCTTTCCCATAAATAGGAGGACTCAATATCAGGACTGGCCCGCATGCCAAAAATGATAGAGCCCCAGACAGCCAAACTCAATAAGAATAGGGAAAATACGCGGTGGGTAGAGCTGCGGTAGTGCCCTCTCAGTACTATAATTACCAGCGCCAGACAGAAAAAAGTCTGTACTAACGGCAGCACCAAGTAAGCCGTCATGCGTCACCTCTGCGAGGTGCTTTACGAAATTCTGAGAAGACTCTCGATAATATCATCGGCAGCATTCATGTGAGGAGGTTTCAGTTGAGCCAAATCAGCGCCTTTTCCCTTCATTTCCTCGTAATATCGCTGGAAACTCCCTGATGGTATGGTAGTTATCCTCACTGGCCTTACGTCAAGCATGGTCTCCAAATTATAATAGCCCTGACTAAGATTCTTCAACTGCTGGTGTATCAACTCCTCCAGCTTCTCGCCATTAATCTCTTCTTTCAGCTCGATATACAGGCGTACAATAGGTTTGTTATCTTCGTACTCCTTGCGGGCGGACCAGTCCTCAAACTTTATTCCGGTATTAGCAATAGCCTGCCAGACTATCTTTTCGTCCAGCCTGGTAAACCCGGCAATATCAATAAGGTCATCGGCACGACTTTCGAAAATCATCTGGGGTAATCTGATTCCGGCTTCCTTATCTTCGAGGGCGACTATTTGAATCAGGTCGCCCAACCTGTAGCGCAGGAAAGGCATGCCGTGGAAACTGGTGATGACTATCTCATAACGCCGTCCGGGTTTAACTCCATTCAGGAGCACGGTTCGGGGCTGGTAGTCCTTATTCTCCCGGCTTTTCAGCCATTCTTCCTCGGGAACAAACTCCCAGAAACCGGTGGCGGGGAAGAAGGTCATACCTTTCTTATTCCAGGCTTGAGTGGCAATCGTCCCGGCTTCGGTAGCGCCGTACATTTCCAGCGGCTCTTTACCCCAGTAGTATTTTACCTTCTCCCGGTAAATACTGGTGTCCATACCGTAGCAGGCGAGCCCTTTTAACGACCACAGGTCTTTCGGTAACATGGGCCTGCCTTCTTTTTTACACCGCAGCCAGGCGATGATCAGACGCCATAGTATTGCCGGTTGCAGTACCTGCCGGCTCAACTTCAATTGCCCCGAGCTTTCGGAAAATCCTTCGCCCATCTTAACCAGGACACCGGTCATGGAACTCAGCATATCCACCCCGGTACGCAGTGCCATCTGAAAACCATCCCGAATCTTCTCCTCGAAGTCGGTATTCCCATAGTTTCCCGAAGGCGGAATAAGCCGGGCGCCAAGCTGTGGGGCCAGCAGCTCATTGATAATCCCGGACATATACGGAGGCGCTGGCAAGCTATACAATACCCGCAGACCATTGCTGATGTTGACCTCGCCCTTATTAGCCGTACAGGCCAGGATTACGATAGCGACATTACACATGGCGAACATCTCAATAGCCCGGTGAGTATAGGGCACCCACTTGGAATCCCCACCTCTGCCCGACGTGCACGCCCAGCAATAAGGCTTTACCGCCAGCGCATCCTCGTTTTTTCCTCCCAGGGGGCCGGCATAATCATCATACGTCGTCAGTCTTACCATCTGGCGGAATTCAGATACGTTCGTGGGTTTCTGAGGCATGAACTTTCTGGCCAGAGGGCTATTATAAACAGTATCAATCTGTTTCATCAATAGCTGCTCCTGTATTTCCATAAAATCCGAGAGTGACAGGTCCAGAAAGCCGCAATACTTATTCCAGGCCTTTTCCTTATTCCCCAGTCGGAACAGTTCATCCTCGGTAATCATAGTCCTCCCCTCCTCCAGCATACTATACAGATGTTCGTTATAGATTCTAGTCTTGGTGTCGTCCAGTTTCAAGGGAACACCCGCTAATGTACCGTACCTGCGCATAAAATTTTTAGAGAATCTTTAGAATTTACCCTGTTTTTTGAATAATTTACCATGTCCATCATGTATAGAAGATATCGACCGGTTGCCTGCCCTCTCCCACCCCCTTTCAGCTTTACTCCGTAGCTAAACTGTGCTATAATCAATCAGGTAAATGCGCGTGTTTACAATTAACTGGCCGGCCCACCACTTTATAGTCGCAGGCTACGCAGGTTGCGCTGCTCTCTTTCAGAATGACCGCTTTATTTCCCGTCATCTTTTCCAGATGAGAGAGGACTTCTAATGGAGGATACCCCCGCACCGAAGAAGACCAGAAGACGCAATACCGGCGAATATACCGCCCAGGACATCCAGGTACTCGGGGGACGGGAAGCGGTACGGCGGCGTCCGGGCATGTACATCGGCAGTACTGACCAGCGTGGACTGCACCATTTAATCTACGAAATTGCTTACAACAGCGTTGACGAAGCCATGGCCGGCTACTGCGACCAGATTATCGTCACTATTAAAGCGGACAAATCCGTAATGGTCGAGGACAACGGACGCGGTATCCCGGTGGATATCCACCCGACTACCAAAGTTTCCGCCCTGGAGACGGTCATGACCGTGCTCCACGCCGGGGCCAAGTTCGGCGGCAAGTCATATACAGTATCCGGCGGTTTACACGGCGTCGGCGCTTCGGTCGTCAACGCCCTTTCCGAGTGGTGCAGCGTCGATGTCAAGCGTGACAACGAGGTTCACCACCAGGAATACAAGCGCGGCGTGCCGCAGGGAACTGTTCAGATAACCGGCAAAGCCAAGGGCACCGGCAGCACTACTATCTTCCTTCCCGATAAAGAAATATTCAGCGAAATAAGCTATGATTTCGATACCATCAGCGAGCGCCTGCGGGAGATGGCCTATCTCAATAAAGGCGTGGAAATCACCATCATCGACGAGGAGAGTGACCGGGAGCGGACATTCTATTTTGAAGGCGGGATAACCGGATTCGTCCGCCACCTCAATCGAAATCGGGTAGTTCGCCATCCGGTGCCCATTTATGTCTCCAAATCCGTCAACAGCACCCAGATTGAGGTATCCCTCCAGTATAATGACGGTTTCAGCGAGTCCGCCTTCAGCTTCGCCAACTGCGTCAATACCATAGACGGCGGCACCCACCTTACCGGTTTTCGCTCGGCGCTGACCCGCGTGCTTAATGACTACGCCAAGAAGAATAAATTAATTAAGGATGACGACCCTAACCTGACCGGTGAGGACGTGCGTGAAGGTCTTACTGCCATTATCAGCGTCAAGCTTCCCGAGCCGCAGTTCGAGGGGCAGACCAAGGGTAAGCTGGGCAACATCGAAGTCAAGAGCCAGGTGGAAAGCGCCGTCAACGAAGGCCTGGCCCTCTACCTTGAGGAGCACCCCGATGACGCCAAGAAAATCATCGAAAAATGCGTTACCGCCTCCAAGGCCAGGGAAGCCGCCCGCAAGGCGCGCGATTTAATCATAAGAAAGAGCGGACTGGAAACCGGCACCCTGCCCGGGAAACTGGCCGACTGCTCCGAGAGAGACCCGGAGCAGTGCGAGCTGTACCTGGTCGAGGGAGATTCCGCCGGCGGCTCAGCCAAGCAGGGTCGGAACCGCCGTTTCCAGGCGATACTTCCCCTCAGAGGCAAAATCCTCAATGTCGAGAAGGCCCCGCCGGACAAGATGCTGGCCAACAACGAAATCCGCACCATCATTACGGCACTTGGCACCAGCATTGACGAGGAATTCGATGTCAGCAGACTGCGCTACAACCGGGTAATCCTCATGACGGATGCCGATGTCGACGGCTCCCACATCCGCACTCTGTTACTCACTTTCTTCTTCCGCCATATGCTGGAACTTATCAGTGCCAGGCATTTGTTCATCGCCCAGCCGCCGCTCTACCGTATCAAGACCAACGAAGGCTATAAGTGGGTTTACTCGGACCAGGAAAAGGACGAGGTGCTGAAAAACAGCACCTCCAGAAAGACGGAAATTCAGCGCTACAAGGGCTTGGGCGAAATGACGGCGGAGCAACTCTGGGAGACCACCATGAACCCGGCCACGCGCACCATTCTGGAAGTGAACCTGGAGGACACCACCAAGGCAGACGAGATATTCCACATATTGATGGGCGACGAGGTCCCGCCCCGCAAACAGTTTATCCAGGCCCACGCCAAGAGCGCCAAGCTTGATATTTAAGAGGGTTTTCAGGCAGTCTTAAAGCAACTTAAGAAATTCATCCCTCGTTAGTCCGGCATCTCGAATCAACGCCCGCAACAGCCCGCGTCCCAACTCTTTATGTCTTGGTACAGAAAGCCTGCCCTTAGATGGGTGAAGCAATATCATGTGGCTTCCCTCAGTATGGTCCCATTGATAGCCTGCCTGACACATAGCTTTGACAAAATCGTCTCCTGATATTACCGGGAGTTGTGACATTAAACGGCAACCTCCACCTCTCGCACCTCAGTGATGGTTGGTATCGGTTCCCCATGCCGGCGCATGCTGGCGATATAACCCCGAATGGCTTCTCTGATGTTGGCGATAGCCTCTTCTTCGGTTCTCCCCTGCGAGTGGCAGCCGGGTAAAGCCGGACAGCCGACTACGATAAAGCCGTCTTCATCCTGTTCCAGAGTGATGGCGAACTTCAAGGTATCCTCCATAGTAGCAGTTCTGCGAGCGGTTCTCAGTACTGGGTCTATTTCATTCTTTAGTTCTAATGAGCGAACTGTAAAACCTAATTTTTTAAGAATGTGATGAGCGTATTGCGCATTAAAAAATCCCGTATAAGGTAGCCCTGTTACTAAGTGGAGGAGTTGCTTAATTGGATATCTTAATCCGTGAAGTTCTACGTAGTACTTATTCCGGCCGTCAAAAGTCTTTGGGGGAACACCTCTGGCCGCATTAAGAATACTGTCTCTTTTTATTTCATAGCCCTGACCATCTATTATGAACCTCATGATATATCTCCTTCCTTCTTTCTTTCTTCTTTCTATTATAAAGAAAATGAGATATACTGTAAAGAGTACATGGAGATATTCTTTCCTACTTACTTCCCCTGAATCAGTGAGAAGAACTCGGCGCGGCTGGCCGGGTTGCTGTGAAAAGAGCCGCGGATGGCCGAGGTAATAACGTTGCTTCCCGGTTTTTTAATGCCCCGCATGACCATGCACATGTGCTCTGCCTGAACCACCACCGCTACCCCTGCCGCTTTAATACCCTCCGTAATGGCATCGGCAATCTCGGTGGTCATCCGCTCCTGGACCTGGGGGCGGCGGGCTATCGTCTCCACCACCCTCGCCAGCTTGCTGATGCCCACGATACGCCCCTCATCATTGGGGATATAGCCCACGTGGGCGACGCCGTAGAACGGCAGGAGGTGATGCTCGCACATGGAATAAAACGGAATATCCTTTAAAACCACCATCTCCCGGTGCCCCAGCTCAAACCCCACCTCAAGGTCATCCTTGGGGTCTTTTTCCAACCCCGCAAAAAGCTCGGTGTACATCTCCGCCACGCGCCCGGGGGTATCTCTCAGTCCTTCACGTGAAGGGTCTTCCCCGATAGCTTCGATAATATCCAGTACCGATTTTTTAATTTTGGCCTCGTCAAACATACTCCGCCTCCTTCTTAACCATGGTCGAAAAAACCACCGTCGTCATTGCGAGGAACGAAGTGACGAAGCAATCCGTAACCTTACTTCAGGCGTTACTGACGGATTGCTTTGCTTCGCTCGCAATGACAAACCGGACTTGCCTTTCAGCTATCCCCAGCCCAGCGCTTTCTCCACCGCCGCCGGGTCCGCCGGAAGCTCCAGGAACGGCGGGGCTTTCTCCAGAGCCGTCTCCGTATCCTTGAGCCCGCTGCCGGTGACCACGCAGACGATAACCTCCTGCGAGAAGTCCCGGCCCTGGGCCTTCAACTTTATTAAACCCGCCAGTGGCGCCGCCGAAGCCGGCTCGCCGAAAATCCCGGCCTCCGATGCCATAATTCTCTGGGCGGCGAGGATTTCCTCGTCGCTGACCATGTCGATGATACCGCCGGACTCGTCACGAGCGGCCACGGCCTTCTGCCAGCTGGCCGGATTACCGATACGTATGGCCGTAGCCACCGTCTCCGGCTTCTCGATGGCGTGTCCTCGGACAATCGGTGCCGCTCCTTCGGCCTGAAAACCGTACATCTTCGGCTTTTGGGTCGCTTTCCCCACCCCGTAATACTCCACAAAGCCCTTCCAGTAAGCGGTAATATTACCGGCATTCCCTACCGGCAAAAAGAGATAGTCCGGGGCATCGCCGAGGACGTCAACAATCTCGAAGGCCGCTGTCTTCTGTCCCTCGATGCGGTTGGGATTGAGTGAATTCACCAGCGTTACCGGGTGCTTTTCGGTCAGACCGAGCACGATATTGAGCGCCCGGTCGAAATTACCGTCGATGGCGACTATTTTAGCTCCGTGAACAACGGCCTGCGCCAGCTTGCCCATAGCGATATTACCCCTGGGTATGACGATTATGCAGTCGAGTCCGCAGAAAGCCGCGAAAGCGGCCGCGGAGGCGCTGGTATTACCGGTGGAAGCGCAGATGATAGCTTTGCTGCCGTCCTCCACCGCCCTGGCGACGGCCATCACCATGCCCCGGTCCTTGAAGGAGCCGGTGGGGTGGCACCCTTCCAGCTTGAAATGCAGCTCCCTGCAGCCGTATTTTTCTGCCAGCTTATCGCACCTGACCAGCGGCGTATCCCCCTCACCGATAGTAAACAACGGGGTTTTAGATGTAATCGGCAGGTAATCCTTATATTGAAGAAGAACTCCCTTTTTCATCGCTAACCGCCCTCTATTTCCTCGACCCGGATGAAATTGCTGATTTCGTTGACCACCTCGAGCTTTTCCAGCTCGCCGAGAGCTTCCTGCATGGCCTTCTCCCGGGCGGGGTGGGTCATAATCACTATTTCCGCCGTCTGCGCCTGGCTATCCGACTCCGGCTGTATCGCCGACGAAATGCTTATATTATTCTTACCGAAGACGGTGGCAATCTGCGCCAGGACACCGGGCCGGTCGGCGGCGCTCAACCTGACGTAATACTGCGTTTCAATCTCGTCCATGGGCTTGATACTCCTGCCCGCTACCGCTTTCCAGGTGGAGATACTGCCGATTCCCAGGACAATCTTCCGCGCCGAGGAAACGACATCGGCAATGACAGCGCTGCTGGTGGGATTGGCGCCGGCGCCTTCACCCATGAAGAGTACCTTGCCTGCGAGGTCGCCTTCAACCTGAACGGCGTTGTAGACACCGACGACCTTGGCCAGAAAGGAGTCGGCGGGAATGAATACCGGGTGTACCCTGGCTTCAATGGAATCGTCACGCTGCTTGGCTATGGCCAGCAGCTTGATGACAAAACCCAGCTCCCGGGCATAGCGGAAGTCGTGGCTGGTGAGTCGTGAAATGCCTTCACGGTAAATATCCTGCGGGCGCACCTGAGTCTGAAAGGCCAGCGAGGCCAGGATGGCCAGCTTATAGTTGGCGTCTATCCCTTCGATGTCGTTTTCCGGGTTGGCCTCGGCATAGCCCAGCTCCTGCGCCTGCTTGAGGGCCGAGGCAAAGTCCATGCCCTCCCGGGCCATCATGGTGAGGATATAATTGGTGGTGCCGTTGATGATGGCGAAGATACCGCTGATATTATTGGCCACCAGGTCATGCTTGAACGGGGCAATTAACGGGATACCCCCACCGACACTGGCTTCGTATTGCAGACCCACGCCGTGCTGCCGTGCCAGTGCCAGCAGCTCCGTGCCGTGCTTGGCAATAAGCTCTTTATTAGAAGTGACAACGTGTTTTCCGTCCGAGAGTGCCCTTTTGAGGTAGTCCAGTGCCGGGTTTACACCACCGATGGCCTCGACGACGATATCTATACCGGGCTCCCCGAAGAACTCCTCATCATCGGTAGTGAAAAGCTCGGCAGGCATCTCTTTTGCCTGCGGGCGCGATAAGTCCTGCGGCAAGACCTTGACCTTCCGCAGGACCAGGGGGCAACCGACCTTCTCCGCCAACTCGTCCGCCTTGTCCGTCAGGCCCCTGGCCACCTGTCCGGCAACCACCCCCAACCCTATCAGCCCGACTCCGATATTTTTTTTATCCATGTTACCCCTCCGCTTCTTGCATATCCTTCAACGCCCGGTCTATCGCCCATTGATTTAATTCCTCAGTCAGGTAGCTATCATCAACATCATTCTCAGGGTCAGCCATCAGCACGGCAACCCAGTCGTCAAAGAGCTGCCCTATGAGGAAAGTCCGGTCCTCAGTGCTGAGTTTCCTATCGTCATCCTTATCGACCACTTTTACCAGCCAGTAGCCGCCTTTACTCCAGTAGGCTTCATCACGGATGGGCTCACTCCATTTCCCCAACTCTACCCCAAGGTCGAAAACATATTCATCAAAGGTTTCGCCCGTTTCTTCCGGCATTACGTAACCCAGGTCCCCGTGCTTATCCCGGGAAGGACTGTAATCGGAGTATTCATCGGCGATGGGCCCAAGGTCTTCCCCGGCTTCCAGCCTCGCTTTTATCTCCTTTGCCTCGTCCTCGCTGCTCAAGAAGACGGCCGACACGTTGGCCGAACCCTCTTCCGGTATATCGTTAACCCTGATCAACCAGTAGCCCAATTGCTTATACATTTCTTCATCGTAAAGGGGCTCGCTCAATGCCCCCACTTCCGCACCGAAGGCGTAGTCCAGGGCTACGACAGAGCCCACCTGGTTTTTAAGTATGGCCTCCGGGTGCCAGCCGAAGTCACCTTTATTTACATTTTTAGAGTAATAGTTTTGGGCGAACTCCTCGGCCAGCGCCGTAAAGTTATCACCACTTAGCAACCCGTTTCTGATTTCAAGCGCCTGGCTCTCACTCTCCAGAAGCATTGCCAAGGCATGCACCTGTTTGTCAGACTCCGGTACCTGAGCCCCGAAATACTCGTCTCTGAGCCGGTTTTGCAGCAACTGACCCCCAAAAATACCCACGTAACCATCGCTTACAGGAATACCCAAATCTTCGAGCCTTTTTTCAACTTCTTCATCACCTACGGTTATTCCGAGTTTCCCGGCTCCCTGCCTGATTAACTCATCCTGCGTAATCTGTTGTATCACACTACCGGCCATCGCTTGAATATTTGCATCCGACTGGCTTGACCCGGCGATTTTCAGTACATCAATGTAGTAAGCCGTATCAAATTCGGTACCGTTTACCTTGAGAACCGTCTTGTGCAGGGGGAGTACCTCCCCAATTAACCAACCTATCAGGACGATTAAAACAACCGCGGCAATGACCGTAACCCCTCCGATAAAGACGAAGCGTTGTCGCCGTTTTTGCTTCTGCAGGTGTGATAGCTGGCGCCGGGTAAATTCGCGCTGGGGTTTCTCTACTTTCTTTTTCTTAGCCAAGACTTTTCCCTTCTATCATAAATTTTACGGACTGCTGTTATATTTATAATGCATAAGCCGATTCTTTTTCAAATGCAGCTTCCAGGGGACATGAGACAGGTAAGACCATCCGCAGAAAGTTTTTTACTTTTTCCATATGATGTGGCACTGCCATTTCGGCGAACTCTGAGGAAAATCGGACCGGAAGTGGGCACCCCGGCTTTCTTCCCTGATAAATGCCGCTTCCGTCAACAACCGCCCGGTCAATATCAGGTTACTCAGCTCATAGGAAGGGTGGTCCGTAGGCGGACGCAGGGATTGCTGCCACCCTGCCAGGATACCGGCCGCCTCGCTCAAACCTTCCCTATCGCGAATGATGCCGACCATGTCCCAGTGTAACCGCTGCAGGACGGCAATGCTTGGTGCCGGCAATACTCCGGGAATCGGCCTCTGGCTGAGTGACGGGTACATATCTCTGGCTCTCTCGACGGCAGAAACCCTCTCTTTCGATTTGTCTCTGGTCCTTTCCACTATCTTTTTGCTGAACACAATCGCTTCCAGCAGTGAGTTCGAGGCGAGGCGGTTTGCCCCGTGGACCCCGGTGCAGGCCACTTCTCCGGTGGCGAATAAACCGGCGATATTCGTTTCTCCCCAGCTATTGGTCTTAATACCTCCAATCATGTAGTGCGCTGCCGGTGCCACCGGGATAAGGCTCCTGGTAATATCCAGTCCGTGGTCAAGGCAAAAGCGGTAAATATGCGGGAAACGCGCGGTAATGGTATGGGGCGGCAAATGGGTGACATCCAGGAAAACCCGGTCCGAGCCGGTCTTTTTCATCTCGTTTACGATGCTGCGGGCAACGACATCCCTGGGCGCCAGCTCCTCTTTTTCATGATAGTCGGCCATGAACCGGTAGCCTGCGGCGTCACGCAGCACTCCCCCCTCCCCACGCACAGCTTCCGATATCAGAAACGGGATAACACCGGGCATGCGGAGGGCGGTGGGGTGAAACTGGAAAAATTCCATG
Source organism: Dehalococcoidales bacterium (assembly GCA_034430675.1). GTDB lineage: Bacteria > Chloroflexota > Dehalococcoidia > Dehalococcoidales > RBG-16-60-22 > JAFGPF01. The sequence goes on along the minus strand of DAOUEB010000152.1, from coordinate 9,814 downwards.
TCGGCAATCTCGGCGCCGGCGTTAAAGGCAAGGGCAATGCCGTCACCGGTGGCTATGTCGGAATTCGTATTGTATTTAAATAGCTGGCCGGCCCCGCCGGTCGCCAGAATCAGGTAGCGGCACCCGAATTCTTCAACGGTACCGGTACGGCATTCCAGGGCCCGGATGCCGGCCACCTTCCCCTTTTCCACCAGAATTTCGGTCGCCAGGAAATCCTCAAGCACCCGAATCCCATACGAACGCACCCACTGACTCAACGCAACTTCAATACGCTCGCCGGTGGCATCTCCCCCGGCGTGAAGGACACGGGGCACGCTGTGGGCCGCTTCCATGGTCAGGGCAATCTCGCCGTCAAGAGTATCGAACGGCACCCGGTAATCCACAAGGTCGGCGATGCGCGCCGGTGCCTCCCTAACCAGGATACGTACCGCTTCCTCATCAGACAGGCCATCACCGGCATTTATCGTGTCCTGTAAGTGAAGCTCCGGCGAATCATCCTTGCTGATAGCCGCGGCAATACCCCCCTGAGCGTACTTGGTATTGCAGTCGTCAATGCTGCCCTTGGTGATAACCAGCACACTGCCCTGCTCTTTTGCCAGCAACGCCGTATACAGCCCGCCGATACCGCTGCCCACTACTATGTAGTCATACTGGTTCATCTAGACCTTCAACCCTTTCAAGATATCCCCAGCTATGATACTTCGCTGCCTCTCCAGGGTCAACTCGATAGCGCTGGCCTCAAGGGCACGGCGACACAGCCTTTCCATGGGTAATCCTTCTATATAGGGCGGCCCGTTGAAAATATGAGCTACCCTGTCAACAACGGTTTGAACCATCTGGGTAGTGTATAACTTTACCATAGCCGCTTCACGCCATATCGATTTTCCATTATCCGACTTCCAGGCCGCCTCATATACCATAAGCCTGGCGGCGTGAATATTCATGGCGATATCGGCCAGCGCCGCCTGAATGCTGGTACGCTTGAAAATGGGCTGGCCGAATGTCTCCAGCGACCGTGCCTGGACGGTAGCCTCATCGAGCAGCCGGCGGGCGACACCCACGCACCGGGCTCCCCTGACTACCCGCCGCTGCGGGAGCCATTTCCTGCCCAGGTGGAAGGCCTTACCTTCTTTACCCAGGACATTCTCCGCAGGCACCCGGCAATCATCAAAAACCAATGACATGGGCTCCTTTACCTGCGCCAACCATCCCGTCCTCTCATCGCCGCCGGTAACGCTGAATCCCGCCGTATCCTTATCCACCAGGAAGCAGGTTACGCCGCTATCGGTACCGGCGAAAACTACGGCAAAATAGTCGTCACCGGCCCGGGAGAGTGATAGTTTATCACCGTTCAGCAGGTAATGCCCGTTAACCTTATCGGCCTTCATCTTCATGCCAGAAGGGTCGGCACCCCCATCCGACTCCATCAGGGCCAGGTAGGGCTTTTTCTTATAATCAAGAGTCGGCCGCAGGAACTTCTCCTGCTGCTCCTTACTGCAGTCGAAAAGAATGGGGGTTACATCTCCAAAATGAAAGGGGACCACCGTCTGGGCCAGCTCCTCTTCAACCAGGCAAACCGCCAGGGCGTCCAGCCCGACGCCTCCCAACTCCCCCGGAACGCCGACACCCCACAGCCCCATCTCCCTGACCATCCCGGCGAGTTCCGCCTCTTTTTCTTCCGGAAGGTAGGTGCGGGCATCACTGAAGTCGGCGGCCCGTCCCAGGATATCCCTTTCCAGCGGCTTGAGCTGGTCGGTAACAAATTCGCGTGCCAGACTTTGTATCATCTTCAGTTCTTCCGATAGCTCGAAGTCCATCCTGCTTCACCCCATAAGGTCAGTCGGAACTGATAGCTTCTTCAAGGAACAGGTCTAAATCAGGCTCGTCTTCATCGCCGATTCTCCGCTCGAGGCGGGACATTACCTCCACCATGCGGTGATTGACGACGTAGTTCTTGATAGTGGTATCCACCTGGGGACAAACGAGGACACAGGCATTACACAGGTCGCAGTCCTCACCAACGATGCTTTCCAGGGCCATGGAGGTACGCTGCTCCGTTTTCTCGCGTCGAGACGGCTCGCGGGATAAAAAGGGGCAGATATCGACACAGTTCCCGCAGCCCAGGCACTCTTTGTGCCCGCTGATGTCCTCGGCGATATTGAGGGAATGGGCCGTACCGAACCCGCTGGAGAGAAGACGGCACCTGCCTACCGGAGGGCATCTGGTATTCAGGATTTCATTCAGGATGCCCTCTATCTCTCTAATATCCCGTTGAACAGGTAGCGGCATAATGTTTTTCTCCAGTCTTGCAGTAAAAGTTAATCCGCCTGGAATACCTGTCTGGTATATCCGTGGGCACGCCTGACATAGTCCGGCAGTAGCCGCGGTGAGACCGGACGCTCCCTGGCCAGGCCTGCCCGCCCAAGGTCTTTCTGCCATTGGCGCAGATGTTCCAGTGTTGGACTGCCTCTTTTCACTTCCCTGGCATACCGGGCCGCCGCCCGGCCGGCCCTCCGCCCGAAGACAAACAGCTCCAGGGTCGAGTTGCCGATGAGGCGGTTCCGCCCGTGCACGCCACCGGTACACTCACCGGCCGCGTAAAGTCCCGGCACATTGGTAGCACCATCGGTATCAATTTTAATGCCGCCGTTCTGATAGTGCAGAGTGGGGTATACCAGTATCGGCTCTCTCGTAATATCAATATTAAATCGGCGAAACTGTCGTACCATGGCGGGCAGTTCCCGAGCAATCGTGCCCTCACCCCGGATAATATCAATCATCGGCGAGTCCAGCCAGACACCGAGCTCTCCGTTGGGCGTCCGGAGTCCGTACTGACGTTCCCGGCATTCACGGATAATGGCCGAAGCGACGATATCCCGGGGTTCCAGGGGCATGACGAACTGTTCTCCATTGCTGTTTACCAGTTGCGCCCCCAGCGTCCTTATTTTCTCGGTAACCAGCTGCCCCAGAATCTGTAGTGGGTAAACGGCGCCGGTGGGGTGATACTGCATGGTATCTATAAAAATCAATTCGGCACCGGCGCGGTAGGCCAGCACCAAGCCGTCAGCCGTGGCGCCGTAGTGATTGGTGGTGGGGAAACCCTGAATATGCAGACGCCCGATGCCGCCGGTGGTCATGACTACCGCCCTGGCTCTCACGATGATTAGCTCTTCGGTCTCCATGTTGAGCAGTATGGCGCCGGCTATCTGCCCGCGGTCGTCCAGTATCAGCTCGACGGCCGGGGCGAACTCCAGATAGTCTATTTTCTTATTCTGAAGCTCGTCACGGAGAACACGCATTTCCTCCAGTCCGGTATAGTCCCGGGCGGAGTGCAGCCGCCGCCTTGAGGTGCCGCCGCCGGATAACTCGTACATGGTGCCATCCGGCGTTTTATCCCAGTTCACCCCCAGCTTCTCCAGCCACTTTATCGCCGATGGGGCATCTTTCACCAGAACCTCCACCAGCTCCGGGATGTTTTCGAAGTGGCCGCCGCCCATGGTGTCCAGATAATGAATCGCCGGGGAGTCATTGGGCCGGTCGGCGGCCTGGGTGCCCGCCTGCGCCCCGACGGTATTGGCATCCCCCAGGCGCAGCTTGGTGGTGATAAGGACCCTGGCGCCAGCCTCGTTGGCCAGCAATGCGGACGAAGCCCCGGCACCCCCGCAGCCGATTACCAGGACATCTACGTTATGGTCGGGCTTGGAGGGGTCGATTCTATCCGGGTCAATCCGGCTGTTCCCCTCCAGTAAATCGGCCAGTTCCAGGGGCGTGGCATCGCCCTTGTTGATGCCCACCTGCAATTTGCGCATGCTCGTCGCGATATAGTCGGGATGGTACTCCCGCAGCAGGTCGGATTTTTCACCTTCGGCAAGGCGCGGGATAGTCTCGATGAGTCGCCTCACCCGGGTATCTTCCACGAGATGAATGCTTTCTTCCAGATAAGCTGGGTACATTTGTAAACACCCTTATTCCCAGTGTTGTTCCAGAGCCGGTTCCATGTCGCGCTCGGCGTACCGGCGGCGCAACTCTTTGTTACCGGCCTCTTTCAATCCCTCTATCTCGGCATCGAACTTGCCGGACTCTATTTCACCTATTCTGTCATCCAGGTGCTCGGAAACGGTTGTCAGGTAACGACCGTAAAGACGACGGCACAGCAGGGCCACGTTATAGGGCACCAGCCCTTGCGGGCAGCGGGCCGCACACAGGCCGCACATTACACAGTCGAAAGACTTATCGGCCACAGCCCGGATGTCGCCCCTGAGGGCATCGGTCATAAACCACATCACTTCGAGTTCCTGGGGGCAGGTTTTGGTACAGGTATTGCACCCGAAGCACTTTACTATGTCCGGGTACAGGGCTTTTATCTTTTCGCCGTCGGGCTCCAGCTTTTCCAAATCGTAAACAGCCTTGGCGGCCGGGAAGAAAGGCACCTGCACCAGGCACATGTCCGGCTCCACGGCCTTCTGGCAGGCGAGGTCGTACCTGAGTTGAGGGTCGTTTTTAAAGTTATAAATAGTCGCGCAGGCGCCGCAGAAGCCGGCACGGCAGCCGCAGCCGCGAAGCATACGGTAGCCGCTGTATTCCAGCGCCGTCAGGATGGTGAGACCCTCGGGGACCTGACAGTGCCTGCCCATGATATAGATATCGATTAACCTGGCCTGTTCTGCCATTCAACTCCTTAAACCTGATAGCATATTATGTCAAACACGCTGCCGGGAACAAGTCTGCCGGGTAAGCTATTTTTGTGAGATAATCAGCTTCTAAGTAAAGGGCTCAAGCCTCAACCCAGCCCAGTTATTTATCACCTTATGGTGCCGAGGGGGAGATTTGAACTCCCACGAGCTTACGCTCACCACCCCCTCAAGATGGCGTGTCTACCGATTCCACCACCTCGGCACAGAATGTCGTGGCAGGAGTGCGAGGACTCGAACCCCGGACCGGCGGTTTTGGAGTTCTAAGCCTACTGTCCCACCCGGTGCTATTAGATAGCATACCGCCTTGTCTGGTCTGGCGTCAAGAATTGGTTTGTATCTGGCGGTGCTACCCTGTGCCACTGGGTGCTAAACAGTTTGTCGGCAAAATAGAAGGCCATCATGCTACGGCTCGGCGTGCTTTAGCGGGTCGAGGGAAAGGCGCTTGACTTTCGCTGGAGAGAGTGTAATAAAATTAGCCCCGCTTAGCCCCCGTCTATAGCAATTAAATGTTATATGGAGCTTATAGAAGCAAAAGAGGCGTTAGCCCCGCTAGGCCGCCAAAATTACAGGTTAACCCGTAATGAAATTGTTGCCATTGCGTATTTCCTCTTGTATTGTTATCAATATTCTGCTATCTTTCCATTACTCGCGTGAGATATTAATCACATACATAAGGTTATTCTTCGACTATCATAGGCATAGATCTATTAAAAACGAAGGGATAATTCGACAAGCACTTAGTATTGCAGAATTACCCATATTAAATTAACTGGTATAGGAGAGGTGTCCAAAATAGCTGAGATAAAAGTTGATTGTACCGGTGAAACCTGCCCGGTCCCTCTGGTAGAGACACGCAAGGCGCTAAGAAAAGCGGAAAAAGGTGACATAGTCGAGGTTACCGGGACTCATCCTTCTTCCAAGAAAGAGATACCATTAGCAGTTAAGGCTATGGGATTGGAACTCTTGGAAATAAAAGAGGAGAAGGCAGGAGTCTGGAAAATAAGGATACGCCGGTAGAGGGAGGAAATAGCTATGGCTGGTAAAGCTACTATTGTAGTTCATAGTGGTGATATGGATAAGCTTTACAGTGCCCTAATTATCGGTAATGGTGCACTGGCAATGGGCATGGATGCATCACTTTATTTCACCTTCTGGGGACTCCAGCGCCTTAAGAAAGGGGGCTTGGAGAAGGGGCCCCTCTCCAAGATGAATATGCTTGGCCTTGGCAAGTGGATGGTAAAGCGAAAAATGAAACAGGCCAAGGTGGCCTCTCTAGAGAAGCTCCTGCAGGATTTCAAGGAACTCGGCGGCAAGATTCTTGCCTGTGACATGACCATGGAGATAATGGGTATAAAGAAGGAAGACTTGCGTGATGATTTAATATCGGATTACTGTGCCGTGGGGACTTATATAAATGAGGCAAAGGACTCAACAGTAACCCTGTTCATATAACAGGAGGTAAAAATGCTGGACAAACGTGTATACCTGGATAACGCTGCGGCTACCCGTCTGGATGAGCAGGTGCTGGAGGCGATGAAGCCTTACTTCTTCGACACGTACGCGGTGTCTACCTCCGAGTTTGCTTATACCCAGGGTATAGAGGCTCGCGAAGCGCTGGATGAGGCTCGAGGAAAGCTTGCCGGATTTTTACATGCAGACCCCGAAGAATTAATTTTCACTTCAGGCAGTACCGAGTCGTCAAATATTGCCCTGAAAGGAGTAGCCCTGGCTCTTGGTGAGAAGAAAGGCAAACATATAATCGTGTCAAAAATTGAGGACTTCCCCGTACTCCACAGTGCCAGAGCCCTTGAGAAGCAGGGCTTCCAGATAACTTATCTGGATGTGGATGGTGAGGGTTTTATCAATATTGATAGGCTCAGGGATTCTATTTCTGATGAGACAATCCTGGTCTCCATCCAGCATGCCAACCAGGAAATCGGGACGATTCAGGATATTACCAGCATAGGCCATATTTGCCGTGAGAAGGGCGTCCTATTTCACACCGATGCCACTCATACTTTCACGCGGGTTCCTCTGGATGTTAAGAAGATACCCGTGGACTTAATCACTATATCGGCTCATACCATCCACGGGCCAAAGGGTATCGGGGGTCTTTATATCCGTAAAGGAACAGAAATAGCCAAGTGGATGGACGGGGGCTTTCAGGAGTTCGACCTGCGTGGAGGTCTGGAAAACATGCCCGGTGCTGTCGGCTTTGCCAAAGCAGCCGAACTGGTTACCCCGGCGGAAAACAAGCGGTTACAGGCCATACGCGACCGCGCTATTGACCGCATACTAGCCGAGATACCGGATACGACGCTTAACGGTCACCGCCGGGAAAGGCTTCCCCAGAACGTTAATATCTCCTTCCACTTTGTCGAGGGGGAATCCATTACACTTCACCTTGACATGCATGGTTTCGCCGTAAGCACCGGCTCCGCCTGCTTCAGTCGCTCCCTTCAAGGCAGCCACGTTATTTATGGTATCGGCGGTGACCATGAAAGAGCTCACGGGTCAATACGTATTACCTTGGGACGCTACAACACTATGGAAGAGGTAGATGCCGTAGTTCAGACACTTGCCGAGGTAGTACGAGAGCTTAGAAGCATCAGCCCGCTAGGTAAAGAGGATAATAATAAATGGGAGGATACAAGATGAAATTTCCATATAGTGAGACGGTGCTGGAACACTTTCGCCATCCCCGTAATGTGGGTAAGATTGAGGATGCCGATGGTAAGGCAATAGAAGGTAGTCCCGCCTGCGGAGATATGGTTTCCGTATACATCAAGGTAGAGCCCAAAACGAATACTATCTCAGACATCAAGTTTGAATCTTACGGTTGCGCTTCCAACATCGCCACCGGTTCCATAATCACGGAACTGGCCAAGGGGAAGACACTGGACGAAGCCAAGAAGATTACCTGGAGGGAAGCATCAGACGCACTAGGGGGGCTACCTAAAATTAAAGCACACTGCTCCGTGCTTGCCATAGAGGGTCTGCGTTCCGCCATTCAGAACTACGAGGAGCGGCACGGGCTGGTTAAAGAGAAGACAGCTACGGCTGTGGAAACAGTGCGTAAACGTCTGAAGAAGGTCATGAACCCTATTACCGGACTAGACCTGGTACGTACCAACCTGGTAAAGGACATTGAGCTACAGGATGGTAATGTGCGAGTCGTTGTTGACCTGCCCTCCAATCACCAGTTTGCTCCGGCAATACGGGAGGAGATAGAAGAGAAGATAGAACCTTTGTGGGATGTGAAAGAGGTGGTTGTTGAATTTACGGAATAGGCAACATATTTGTAAACTTAGCCGTTGACAACCGTTTATTGAGGAGGTAATAAGATGTTTCATATGTGGGATATGTCCATGGGGTGGTGGATGCTATTCGGTGGGGTATGGATGGTGGTATTCTGGGGCGGGCTCATTGCGCTAATCGTATGGGGAATCAAGAAGCTGGTAGAGCGCCCTGGTTCTCATTCATACGCTAATGAAAAATACCGACCGCTCGGCATCGCCGAAGAGCGCTATACCAGAGGCGAAATCTCCAGGGGAACGGATTAGGAAGGATTTATCGTAGCTATTGGCATAGAATCTGGGCCATAAGACAGCGGCACTGGAGGTTGAGATGGTCGAGAAGACCCCAAAATCTCAGAAGACTAACATTCACATAACGGGAATGAGCTGCACTACCTGTGCCGCCACCATCGAGAAGGCTTTATCTGAGACTGCCGGGGTGGGACAGGCAAAGGTTAATTTTGCCTCAGAGAAGGCGACGGTAGAGTATGACCCTGCCAAAGTAGACCTCGCCCAAATCAAAGACACCATCTCCCAGCTGGGCTACGGGGCAGCCACCAAGAAGTCCGTCTTTCCGGTACGCGGTATGACCTGTGCCTCCTGTGTCGCCCGTGTCGAGCAGGCTCTGGCCGGCATTCCCGGAGTAGTTTCAGCCAATGTCAACCTGGCTTCGGAGAAAGCCACAGTGGAGTACGTCGAGGGGACAGAGATAGCCGACCTACGCCGTGCTGTGAAAGACGCTGGCTACGAGCTGGGTGCGGAAGCGGAGACGCTGGAAGATGTTACCACGGCTTCCCAGCGCGAGATTAAAAAAGTAAGGAACCGGTTTATCCTGGCGGTGGTGCTTGCCGCTGCCATCATGGCCCTGATGTGGACGCCCGCTTTTACTGGGAAACCCTATCTGCTATGGGCTTTAGCCACGCCGGTACAGTTCTGGGCAGGGCTGCGATTCTATCGGGGGACATGGGGTGCACTGAAGCATAGAACGGCTGACATGAACACCCTGATTGCCGTAGGCACATCAGCCGCCTATTTTTACAGCGTGGTGGCTGTCCTATTTCCGACTCTTTTCACGGCTGGAGGCCTGGAAGTCCACCTGTACTTCGATACCTCAGCCATGATTATTGCTCTGATTCTTCTGGGTCGTTTTCTGGAGGCAAGAGCCCGCGGCCAGACCTCAGAGGCAATCAAAAAACTCATCGGTATGCAGCCAAAGACGGCTTTGGTTATTCGTGACGGTAAAGAGATAGAAATTCCTGCGGAAGATGTCCAGGTAGGCGACCTCATCTTGGTAAAGCCGGGCGAACGGGTGCCGGTGGACGGTATTGTTCGGCAGGGATACTCCAGTATAGACGAGTCCGCGATTACCGGTGAGAGTATCCCGGTGGAGAAAGAGACAGGGGATAAGGTCATCGGGGCTACCATTAATAAGACGGGCAGCTTTCAATTTGAGGCTACCAGGATAGGCAAGGACACCACCCTGGCACAGATTGTCAGACTGGTAGAGGAAGCCCAAGGGAGCAAGGCGCCTATTCAGCGTCTGGCGGATGTTATTGCCAGCTACTTTGTGCCGGTAGTGATTGGCATCGCCGTTATTACCTTTATCATCTGGTACTTTGTGGGTCCGGCACCGGCTCTCACCTTTGCCTTCCTCAACTTTATCGCCGTGCTTATTATTGCCTGTCCCTGCGCATTGGGGCTGGCGACACCAACGGCGATTATGGTGGGCACAGGTAAAGGTGCCGAGTATGGTGTCCTTATCCGGAGTGCTGAGGCACTGGAGAGGTTTTATAAAATAGACACGCTACTTCTGGACAAGACGGG
>DAOUEB010000151.1:0-22549 GCA_034430675.1 Dehalococcoidales bacterium | reverse complement strand
GTATTACCGCCGAAGTTGAGCTGGTAGGTGTGCTCCAGCTTGACACCTCTGTCACGGAAAAGCCGCGCCAGCAGGCGGTGGGTAATGGTGGCGCCGACCTGCGACTTTATATCGTCGCCGATTATCGGCAGACCCCGGTCGGCGAAGCGTTTCTGCCAGTATTTTTGACTGGCGATAAATACCGGGATGCAGTTGACCAACCCGCAGCCGGCGGCCAGCACCTGCTCGATATACCACTTGGTGGCTTCCTCGCTGCCCACGGGCAGGTAGTTGATAACGACGTCGGTCTTGGTCTCTTTCAGGATGCCGACGATATCCGCCGTCGGCCCCGGTGCTTTCTGGATTATCTGCGAGAGGTACTTGCCCAGTCCGTCGTGGGTCATACCTTTTTCGACTTTTACGCCCAGGGGAGGCACCTTGCAGAACTCGAAAGTATTGTTCGGCTTGGTGTAGATTGCCTCTGACAGGTCCTTGCCGACCTTGTTTTTATCGACGTCGAAGGCGGCCACGAAATTGATATCGCTGATGTGATAGCCGCCCAGGTTGACATGCATAAGTCCCGGTACGAACTCGCCTTCCCTGGCATTTTGATAGTAGTGAACACCCTGAATCAGTGATGAGGCGCAGTTACCCGCGCCGATGATAGCAACGTTTATTTTACCCATGTTAAGATATCCTCCTCTTTCTAACGAGATGATGCCGGGCATTTTTCGTTTTTTGGTCAGACTGTACCAAGCACCGATTTGAACTATACCCCCTTTGGGCACAGCCTGTCAAGACTTATAAGTAGTTGCTTTTACATTTATTTGTCATTCCAGGCAAGGATTGCCTCACGCCTGACTCCTCTCCAGTCCAGTTATCTTCGGGTCTTGTTCAGTGTAACCAATTGGAGAGGGGGCTTGGGGGGTGAGGTTAAAATGAGCTTGGGTTTGAATTAATATCCGCAATTTCAGCGTACTAAATAAGCACCTTTTTAGGCTGCCAGATGCCTTTCTCCGGCACTTGGCGGAGGATACCCAGGAAGCGCCCGTCCGAGGAATAGGCGCGGCAGTATTTCTGCCGGGAACTGCCTTTACTGTCTTGGCTGTTACCCTGTTCCAGGGCCACGGGACTGCCGTTCCTGATGGCTTCTTCGGCGGCATCATCCACGACCACCGCATTATAGTCCTGAAGCACGATATCGATGGGATAAAGGAAATGCTCCCAGTACCCGTGGTGGAAGGCTTCCTCCAGCCGGGACATGGAGATGGCGTCCTTGATATCGAAGAGCCCGCACCGGGTGCGGACCAGGCTCTTGAGATGGGCGCCGCAGCCGAGTGACTGCCCCAGGTCGTGGGCCAGCGAGCGAATATAGGTGCCTTTGCCGCATTCCACTTCCACAGTGGCTACCGGCGATTGCCAGTCGACCAGTTCCAGGCGGTGGATTTCCACCGTGCGGCTTTTCCGCTCGACCTCGATACCGGCCCGTGCCAGCTTGTAAAGGGGTTTTCCCCGGTGCTTCACGGCGCTGTACATCGGCGGGGTCTGCTGGATGGAACCCCGGAACGCGCCGAGAGCCGACTCCACTTTAACACGGTCGATTTTTGAGGGGTCTCTCCGGCCGGTAATCTGGCCGCTGCTGTCGTAAGTATCGGTAGCTGTACCCATCTCAATCTCGGCGTGGTATATCTTGGTGGTATCTACCAGAAACTCGACGATACGGGTGGCCCGGCCGAGACAGACCGGCAGGACTCCGGTGGCGTCCGGGTCCAGCGTTCCAGAATGGCCCACGCGCCGCTCGCCGCTGAGGCGTTTCACCATAGCCACCACGCCAAACGAGGTCTTGCCCGGGGGTTTATTGATGTTCAGTATGCCGTCCAAGGTCAGTCCTTATACTCTGCGCTGGCCTGGTCGATGAGCCGCAGTATGCGGTCGCCGTGCTCGATGGAGTTGTCCCAGTGAAAGCTCAGTTCGGGAGTACGCCGCAGGGTTACATTTTTAGCCAGCTCGGAGCGCAGGAAACCGGAAGCCGAGTTCAGTACCCCCAGTATTTTCTGTTCCTGCTGCTGCCCGCCGATGCAGCTGACGAAGACCTTGGCGAATTTGAGGTCCGAAGAGGTATCAACCTCGGTCACGACGACGAATTCATCGAGTCGCGGGTCTCTCATCTGGTGCTGGATTAATTCGCTGATTTCCCGTCGAATGAGGGTATTTACGCGTTCGATGCGATGTGCCATGACCTGAAGCCCGGATATCTGTCGTTACCCGGATTTTTCCATTCTATAAAATTCCAGCGTGTCACCGACCTCGAAATCGTTGAAGTCCTTGATGCCTACGCCGCACTCGTAGCCCGCGGCCACCTCTTTGGCATCATCCTTAAAGCGTTTCAGACTGCTTACCGTGGATTCGCTTAATACCTCTTTGCCTCTCTGTACCCTGACGGATGTGTTACGGACTACCTTGCCGTCGGTGACGTAAACGCCGGCTGCCTTGGCACCCTTGCCGGCCGAAAAGACCGCCCTTACCTCGGCGCGCCCTTCGGTGACCTCGGCGTAGGTTGGTTCGAGCATGCCCTTCAATGCCTTGGCCAGGTCATCGGCCAGGGTATAAATCACGTTGTAGTGACGGATGTCCACGCCACTGGTAGCGGCCAGCCGCTTGGCGCCTTCCGCGACGCTGACATTAAAGCCGATGATTAGTCCGTTGGAAGCCATGGCCAGCATGACATCGCTCTCGGTGATATTACCGGTGCCGCCGTGGATAAGTCTGACCTTGACTTCATCCGTGCCCAGCTGTTCCAGGGAGCTTCTGATAGGTTCGATGCTGCCCTGGACATCCGTTTTGAGGATAACATTGAGCTCTTTTACTTTGCCGGCGCTTATCTGGTCGTAAAGTGTATTAAGGTTGACCGATTTCCCTGTCTGGGCAGCTTTTTTCTCCATTTCCGCCCGGTTCCTGGCGAGCAGGGCCTGGGCATGACGTTCATCGGCTACAGCCGTCAAAGTATCTCCGACCTGCGGTACGTCGTTTAACCCCAGGACTTCGGCGGGACTCGATGGCTCGGCTTTCTTTATCCGCTTGCCCACGTCGTTAAACATGGCTTTTACCCTGCCCCAGGTACTGCCGACGGCTACCGTATCGCCTTCTTTCAACGTCCCTGTTTGTATCAATATCGTTGCCAGCGGCCCCCGGCTCTTGTCCATCTTGGCTTCAATAACCACTCCGGCGGCCAGCTGCGAAGGGTTCGCCTTGAGCTCTTCCATTTCCGCCACCAGCAGGACGCTTTCCAGCAGTTCCTTGATGCCAAGCTTCTCTTTGGCGGAGATTTCCGCGCATACGATATTGCCGCCCCACTCCTCGATAACCAGCCCGGCTTCGGTCAGCTGCTGTTTCACCAGGTTCGGGTTGGCATTATCTTTATCGATTTTGTTGATGGCCGCGACGATGGGCACTTCGGCGGCCCGGGCGTGATTTATCGCTTCGATAGTCTGCGGCATGACGCCGTCGTCGGCGGCGACTACTAGGATGGTAACATCGGTAATATTGGCTCCGTGTGCCCGCATGGCGGTAAAGGCTTCATGACCGGGAGTATCCAGGAAGGTAATTTTATGCCCGTCTATCGTTGCCTGGTAAGCGCCGATGTGCTGGGTGATGCCTCCCGCTTCCGAATCTACCACGTTGGTCTGCCTGATGGCGTCAAGTAGTTTGGTCTTGCCGTGGTCGACATGCCCCATAACCGTCACTACCGGTGGGCGCGGTTGCAAATTCTCGGCTTCTTTACCGTAGCGCCGTTTGAGTTTCTTGCTCTCTTCGGCGGCGCTCGCCATCTGCTGGTCTTTCAATGGCCTGAGGCGCGGTTTGAATCCGAAACCGGTCACGATGGTGGCGGCCGTATCATAGTCTATCACCTGGTTGATGTTGGCCATGATGCCGTTGCGCATCAATTGCTTGATAACGAGAATGGAATCTACCTGTAGCATATCGGCCAGCTGCCTGACGCCTATGGAGCGCGGAATATCAATTACAGGCACCTTGGTCTTTGCCGGTTCTTTGGCGGTTTTTTTCGCCGCCGGCTCGACCGTATTCTCTTGTTTGCTGGCCCTAGGCACTGGCTAGCTCCTTCAGCAGGTCTTTTCCGCTTCTCATAAGCTGTTCGCGGTTATCCTGAGTAAGATTGCTCCGTAAAGTGTGTTCCAGTTGCTTGCCTTTTAATGCCCTTTCCCAACATTCCAGTTCCGGGCAGATGTAGGCACCCCGCCCCTCCTTTTTACCGGCGACATCGATTTCAATGTTACCCCCGCGCGTGCGTACCAGGCGGACAAGCTCTCTCTTGGCTTTTATCCGGCGGCAGGCCACGCAGGTCCGCTGGGGTACCGGCCTCGTTGAACCGGGGCGACTACTCGAAATCTTCTTCCTCCTCCTCAACGGTAAAGTCGCGGCGGGCTTTTCTGGCTTTTACGCCGTCCTCAGTGGTATCCTTGGCGTAGGCACCCTTCTTTTTCTTCTTTGATTTGGTTGTTTTGGCAGTGGCCCTGGTGCGTCTGGGTGCCATAATATCTTCGGCGAATCGCAAAGTCGGTTTGCCTTCGCCCTCCTGCTGTTTGAGGAGAATTGGCGGCGGCATGAGTATCTCTTCCTCGACCGGCTCTTCCTCGGCCGCTTCTTCCCCTGCCTCTTCTGCCGCAGGTTCCTCGGCAGGTTCCAGCTCTTCACCTGGAAGGGCCAGGTCAGCCAGTATCGCTTCGGGGACAGCCTCCTCCGCTACAGCTTCGATGGCTCCCTCTACTTCTGCTTTAGCTTCTTCTTCCACTGCCTCGGGTGCCGCCTTGGCCGCTTCGAGCTTCTCGGCTTCGGCCATGGAAGCGCTCTTGATGTCGATACGCCATCCGCTGAGCTTGGCGGCAAGCCTGGCGTTTTGTCCCTCTTTGCCGATAGCCAGAGAGAGCTGTTTATCCGGGACGATTACGGTGGCGGCCTGCTCTTCCTGGTTCAGTTCCACTCTGACGATGTGTGCCGGGCTCAGGGCGTTGGCGATAAAGGTGGCCGAGTCCGGATTCCACTGGACAACGTCTATTTTTTCGCCGCTCAGCTCGCTGACGATGTTCTGTATCCTGATGCCGCGCAGGCCGACGCAGCAACCCACCGGGTCGATGCCTTCCTGCTTGGCGGCGACGGCTATCTTGCTTCTGAAGCCGGCTTCGCGGGCGATGGACTTTATCTCCACGGTTCCGTTATATACCTCCGGGACCTCCATCTCGAAGAGTCGGCGCAGCAACTCCGGGTGAGAGCGGGACACGATTACTCTGGGTCCCTTGCTGGTGCGCGCCACCTGTAAGAGGACGACCTTGAGGCGCTGGCCGACGCGGTATCGCTCGGTGCGTACCTGCTCGGATGTCGGCAGGATGGCTTCGGTTCTGCCCAGGTCGATATTCACTTGCCCCATTTCAAAGCGCTGGACCACCCCGCTGACAACCTCCCCTTCCTTGTCGGCGTATTCTTCAAAAATGGCGCTGTGCTCCGCTTCGTGGAGGCGTTGCAGGATAACCTGCTTGGCGGTTTGCGCCGCAATACGTCCGGCATTGGCCGGCGTAGACTCGACCATGATAGCGTCGCCAATCTGGGCATCCTCTTTGAGCTTTTTCGCCTCTTTCAGGGAAATTTCGTAATGCTGGTCGGCAGGTGTCTCAGCCACTTCTTTTTCAGTCCATACTTCGACCTTACCACTGTTGGGGTTAATTTTAACGGCGATATTCTGGCTGGAGGTGAAGGTGTCCTTCTTATAGGCCGATACCAGTGCCGCCTCGACGGCAGTAAGTACCACGTCCTTCGGCAGATTCTTCTCCGCCGAAAGCTGTGTAATGGCGAGCAAAAAATCGCTCTTCATTTCGGATGAAAACCTCCGATATACTTATTCAATTAAAGTAATTAAAAAAGTGGGAATCAAACCCACTTCACTACATTGCTATTCTTATCTTGGCAGCCTCATTATAGCATGGTTTTGCGCAAGATGCAAGACAAAATGATGTTAAAATTCTGCCGGTATTTAATTATTTTATTTTCTCTAGACCCCGCCCTCTTAGTTATCTTTTCCCACCCTGCTTGCTTGCCGTAGCTTTAGCGTAGGCGGGGCCGCCCTCGCGCCATCCGCGACTTAACCGCCTAAAATATCCGCCCACACCCGTACCTGCCATTGTGAGGAGCGGAGCGACGAAGCAATCTTATCTCCCCCTTTGGAAAAGGGGAATACAGGGGGTGAGGTATAAAAAGGTATAGGGAAAGCTAACCGCTGAATGTTTAATATCACCGCCTAGAAATCCCTCCCTTACTGGGTTATAATGAGTATATTGGGGTGAAAAATCTCCTTACGTATAAGGAGATACGGAATTGGATATCGATAAACTGAAGGCCGCTGTTATCGGGGAGATAGATGCTCATTACCGTGAACTCGGTGAGTTGAGCAAGAAACTGCATGACAACCCCGAAATAGCTTTCGAAGAACAACAGGCTTCCGCCTGGCTGGCGGAATTCCTTGAGAAGAACGGGTTTAACGTGGAGAAGGGTATCTGCAAGCTGCCCACGGCTTTTCGGGGAAGGTATGGTACCGGGCAGCCGGTTATCGCTTTTCTCGCCGAATACGATGCTCTGCCCAAGCTGGGACATGCCTGCGGCCACAACCTGATAGCTACCAGCTCCGTTGCCGCCGGTCTGGCTTCGCGGCAGGCCGTGGATGAACTGGGGGGCAGTATCATGGTCTTTGGCACGCCCGGCGAGGAATTGTACGGTGGTAAGGCCATCATGGCGGAGAGGGGTGCCTTTACGGATGTTGATATGGCGATGATAGCCCACCCGGGCGGTGGAAATACGGTGGTGATGAATACACTCGCCTGCGAGACTCTGGAGGTTGAGTTTATCGGTAAGGCGGCCCATGCCGCCGCCGAACCGGAGGCCGGCATCAATGCCCTGGAGGCTATGATTCAGTCCTATAATGCCATTAATTCACTGCGACAGCATATCAGGGATAGGGCACGGATTAACGGTATCATTACCGACGGTGGTGAAGCAGCCAATATCGTTCCGGCCCACACCGCCGCTACGTTTGTTGTGCGCGCCGAGAATGATACCTATCTCGACGAGCTGAAGAAAAAGGTAATCAACTGTTTTAGTGGCGCGTCCAGGGCCACCGGTGCTAAACTGAAATATAAGTGGGGAGAACACTACGCCGCCATGTTCAATAACCTGACCATGGCCCGACTTTTCAAGCAGAATATGCAGTCGCTGGGACATCCCATACGCCTGGGAGACAATACCATGATGACTTTCAGTACCGATGTGGGTAATGTCAGCCAGCTGTTGCCGACCATTCAGCCGCTGGTAGCTATAGCCCCGCAGGATATTCAGTTACACACCCCGGAGTTCGCCCGGGTCACCGCCTCGGAGGACGCTCTGCGCAGTCTTCTCGATGCGGCCAGGGCCATGGCGATGACGGTTGTTGACCTCCTGGCCAGTCCGGAAACAGCCGGGAAAGTCTGGGAAGAGTTCCGAAAAGGCAAGTAATAAAGTGCTCGATTCCCTCTCCCTTGATGTCTGCCTGCACGTAGCCTGCTTGCGTTAAAGCTTCGGCGAAGGCAAGCCGTTTCGGCGAAGGCAGGGGAGAGGGAAGGGTGAGGGTGATTAGTACCCCCTCACTCTAACTCTCTCCCACCTGGGGAGAGGACGTTGTTAAAGAGATTGATGATAAATTATTGATGGTTTGAAGTTCAGGTTATTGCAGGAAACTAATTAGTTAAGGTGAGTTTAGTTAATGGAAGCCTATCTGGGTATTGATGTCGGCTCGCATAAGGATATACAGCCGCCCGTGCTTTTTCAGGGAGGGGTTGCCTTTAATCGGGGTATCGTCAGGGCGCTGCGGGAGGAGCTTAAAACGGAGGTAATCGTGCCTCCCCACCATGAGGTCATGGGGGCTATCGGCGCGGCCCTGCTGGTGCATGAGCGTGCCGCTGTCAGCCATAACGGCTGCCGGTTCAAGGGATTCGGCGTCAGCGAAATTGAGTACCAGACCTCGTCGTTCGAATGCCAGGCCTGTCCCACCGCCTGTGAAATCGTCCGGATTTCGGAGGGCGACCGGGTTGCCGCCTGTTGGGAAGGACAATGAGACATGTGGGAAGGAAGTATCGTTGGTCAGGGAGATTAGCTGAAAGATATGAAAATTGCGGTTGATGCTGCCGGGGGCGACTACGCTCCGCACGAAATGGTCAAAGGGGCCATAAAGGCGGCCCAGGAATACGGGATAGAGATTGTCCTGGTGGGCCGGAGAAACGTGCTGCGTAAACTGGCGCAGAAATCTCTGGACAAAGTCCCCGTTACCATTGTCGACGCCAAGCAGGTTATCGATTTTAACGAGCACCCGATTAAGGCGATTCAAAAAAAGCCTAACTCGTCAATCGTGGTCGGCATTAATCTGCTCAAGAGCGGCGGTGCCCAGGCTTTTGTTTCGGCGGGGAATACCGGGGCGGTGGTGGGGGCGGCGCTGCTCTCTCTCGGCAGGGCGAACGGGGTAAGCCGGGCGGCCATCGGCTGTTTTCTGGATACCGTATCGTCCTTCCCGGCGTTACTGGTGGATGCCGGCGCCAATTCTGATTGTCGTCCGGAGCACCTTCTGGAGTTTGCCAGGCTGGGCTCTATTTACAGTAAATACCTTCTCGGAATCGAATCGCCGCGCGTCGGCCTTCTCAGCAACGGCGCCGAGGAGGGTAAGGGCAACCGTCTGGTTCATGAGACCTACGAGCTTCTGAAAAATGCCAAAGATATCAATTTTACCGGCAATATGGAAGGGCATGATATCGTCAAGAGGACATCCGATGTCATCGTGACCGATGGCTTCACCGGTAATATCGTCCTCAAGACCATCGAGGGTTTCAACGACAATTTCTTAACCTCGGTAAGGCAACTGGGGCGTGTTTTTTCCAGCGCCTCACGACTCAGGGCGCGTGACCTGCTCCGTGACATCGGGCTGGGTTCCTGGACGAAAAAAATGGACTACACCGAGTACGGCGGGGCCTGCCTCCTCGGCGTGAACGGCAATGTCATTATCGCGCATGGCCGCAGCCAGGCCAAAGCTATCAAGAATGCTATCGGTCTTGCCAAGGAGACTGTAGAACGTGGCATGACCGAAAAAGTAAGGGAGGGACACTATGAGCAAGCCAGTAGAAATTGAAGAAGCAAAATTTAATGAATTGGTCTTACAGGCGGAGACACCGGTACTGGTCGACTTCTGGGCGCCCTGGTGCGGGCCGTGCCGGATGGTGACGCCTGTTGTTGAGCAACTGGCGGAAGAGTATGACGGCAAGGTGAGCTTCGTCGAGGTCAATGTTGACAATAATCCCAGGATTGCCAGCCGGTACGGTATTATGAGCATTCCTACACTGATGCTCTTTAAGGAAGGACAGCCTGTCGACACGATTATCGGCTTCCGACCCAAGGACGAGTTAAAGAAGAGCCTGGAAGCAGCCCTTTAACCGTAAAGGTGGTGAAATTGGTGGCTAAGTCCCCGAAGAAGTATGATGTTGTTATTATTGGTGGCGGGCCTGCCGGACTCAGCGCGGGTATTTATACCGCCAGGGCCAGGCTGAGCAGCCTCCTTATCGAGAGGGGGGCGGTCGGCGGTCAGATAATCAACGCCGAATGGGTGGAGAACTACCCCGGTTTTACCGAGAGTATCAGCGGCATCGATTTGACCGAAGCGATGCATAAGCAGGCGACGAAGTTCGGACTGGAGACACTCCTTGCCGAGGTCACCGGTATTGACATAAAGGGCGGGCGGAAGGCGGTTAAGACCTCTCAGGGCGACTTCACGGCTAAGGCTGTTATCATCGCCGGAGGCTCGGAGCGGCAGAAACTCGGCGTCCCCGGCGAGGCCGAGTTCGCCGGCAAGGGCGTCTCTTACTGCGCTACCTGCGATGGCCCCTTCTTCCGGGGCAAGGCGGTGGCTGTGGTGGGGGGCGGCAACACCGCTATTACGGAAGCCATCGAGCTTACCAAGTTCGCTTCCAGGATAACCGTCATTCACCGTCGCGACGAGCTTCGTGCCACCAAAATTCTGCAGGAAAAAGCCTTCGCCGAACCGAAGATTGATATCCTGTGGGATAGCGTGATTGAGGAAATCGACGGCGATGCCTTCGTTAGCAAGGTCAGGGTAAGTAATGTTAAGACCAGAAAGAAAACCGTCCTTGATGTCTCCGGGGTGTTCATGGCCGTCGGTTTCAGGCCAAATACCGGTTATCTCAAGGGTATCGTGAAACTGGATGACATCGGCACCGTCATTACCAACGAAAAGATGGAGACCAGTGTTCCCGGCATTTTCGCCGCCGGTGACATACGCGGCAACTCTATCCGGCAGATTATCGCTGCCGCCGGCGATGGCGCCGTGGCCGCCATCGGTGCCGAGAAATATATCACAGGGTAGATAGAAGTTTTTATAGAAAAATCCTTAAAATTTTCTTGGCAATACGCTTGGATGGGTATTGACGCGTTTTCTATATACTAAAGTATAATGAGCAGTAATCAGTAAAAGGAGTAAGTAGTGAAGGTTATTTTTATCGAGGATGTCCCCAACGTCGCCAGGGTTGGCCAGACCAGAGTGGTGGCCGACGGCTACGCCAGGAATTATCTGTTGCCCCGCAAGCTGGTGGTGGTGGCCAATTCGCAGGCCGCGGTGGCAATGGAATCGCAACTGAAAAAGAAAATCAAACAGCGTGAGCTTGAAGAAGCCGAGATGGCCGGGCTGGCGGAAAAGATAAACGAAGTTGAGATTACCATCAAGGCCAGGGTCGGCGAGAGTGAGAAGCTTTACGGTTCGGTTACCGGCGCCGATATCGCCGAGGAACTGAGTAAAAGC
Source organism: Dehalococcoidales bacterium (assembly GCA_034430675.1). GTDB lineage: Bacteria > Chloroflexota > Dehalococcoidia > Dehalococcoidales > RBG-16-60-22 > JAFGPF01. The sequence goes on along the minus strand of DAOUEB010000151.1, from coordinate 11,676 downwards.
GCCGGCCATGAGGTCGACAAGAAGAAAATAGAGATAGCCGAGCCGATTCGCCAGCTTGGCATTCACGATGTAACCGTCAGGTTCACTCATGATATCACGGCTGTCATTAAGGTTAACGTAATATCGGACGAAGTGGCGGAAGAGAAGCCGGAGAAGGCAGGGAAGGCGGAAAAGAAGTCTAAGGCAAAATCGACCAAGAAAAAGAAAGCTGCTAAAGCCAAGGCAGAGGAACCGGAAGCCGAGGCTAAAGAAGATGAAGTTGGGATTAAGGTAGAAGTGGCGGAAGAGAAGCCGGAGAAGGCCGAAAAGAAAGAGAAAAAGACTAAAGCAAAAACGAAGAAGAAAGCTAAAGCCAAGGCAGAGGAACCGGAAGCCGGGACTAAAGAAGATGAAGCTGAGACTAAGATAGAAGTGGCGGAAGAGAAGCCGGAGAAGGCCGAAAAGAAAGAGAAAAAGACTAAAGCAAAAACGAAGAAGAAAGCTAAAGCCAGGGCAGAGGAACCAGAAGCCGAGGCTAAAGAAGATGAAGTTGGGATTAAGGCAGAAGAGGCGGAAGAGAAGGAGATAGAATCGGGTGAATGATGTCAGGCTGCCGCCGAATGATAACGATGCTGAAGAAGCGGTCATCGGCTCGCTGCTGATTGACGGCACGGCTATTTTCCAGATTGCCGACTTTCTTCAGCCGGCGGACTTCTATTTCGAGCAGAACCGGTGGCTTTACGAGGCCTGCATGGAACTCTTTAAGCGCGATGAAGCCATCAACCAGGTGACTCTGGCGCAGGAGCTCTCCCGGCAGGGACGACTTGAATCCTGTGGGGGAGCCGCCCGGCTCAGCTATCTGATATCCATATGTCCGACTTCGCTGGATATTGAGCACTACGCCCGGATTGTCTACCGGCTTTCGGTAATGCGCCAGATGATAAGCGCCGGCGACCGTATCTCGGCCATCGGCTTCGAGGCCGGCCCGGACGTCGAAGATAGCCTGGCCAAGGCCGAGAGCGTGCTGTTCAAGCTGCGCCGCGGGCAGGGCACCGGCGACCTTACCCATATCCGGCAGGTGCTGGACAAGTATTTCGAGGTAGCACCGCCGTCAACCGAGGAACGCCCCGAAAAGTTACCTTACGTGCTCTCCAGTTTTTCCGGCCTGGACGAGTTTTTAGGCGGCTTCCAGCGTGCCGACCTCATCATCATCGCCGGGCGACCCAGCATGGGGAAGACCAGCCTGGCGCTGAACATCGCCCGCAATGCCGCCGTCGAGCACCGGGCGTGCGTCGCCCACTTCAGCGCGGAGATGGCGCGCGACTCCCTGGTGCTGCGCCTCCTGTCCAGCGAGTCCGGGGTCAACTCCCGGCGCGTGCGATTCGGACAGCATACCGAGGACGAGGAAAGGCGGGTCATGGAGGCTACAGGCGTCCTGTCGGAAGCGCCCATTTATATTGATGATACCCCGATGCTCCGCATGGCGGAGATGCGCAGCAAGGCGCTCCGCCTCAATTACGAGATAGGTATTGATATGGTTATTATCGACTACCTCCAGCTAATGCAGGGGGAAGGGGTCAGGGGTGAGAACCGGGTGCAGGAAATCAGCTATATCTCACGGGCGCTCAAGGCGCTGGCCCGCGAGCTTAACGCCCCGGTGCTGGCGGTGTCGCAGCTCAGCCGTGCCGTGGAGTGGCGTGCCTCCCACGAACCCCAGCTTTCCGACCTCCGTGAAAGCGGCAGCATCGAGCAGGACGCGGATGTTGTCATCTTTATCTACCGCGACGAGTATTATTACAAGAGCGAAGAGGAATGGATTGCCGCCCACCCCGACCGTGAATATCCCCGTGAGGAAGCCGATGTTATTATCGCCAAGCACCGCAACGGCCCGACCGGACGGATAAAGATGCGTTTCCGCCATAACCTGGCTAAATTTGAAAGCCTCGGCAGCGTGGAGCCGACTTTGCTATGAAAGAGTTTCAGGGATTCCCCGCCAGGATGGATTTTACCTCCATCCCCAACGTCTTTTTCAGCAGCCTGCTGCCCCGGATAACCGACATGGCCGAGCTGAAGACGACTCTGCACGTCATGGCGGCGCTCTACCGCAAAAAGGGACATCCGCGCTACGTGAGCTACGGGGAGCTGCTGGGGAATGCCGGCCTGATGGACAGTCTCAAGGGCGTCGAGGGGACGACCGAAGAGGTGCTGCGCAGCGCTCTGAAAATGGCTGCCGAGCGTGGTACGTTAATCCATCTGGCGCTGGATAAGGACGGAAATTCCGAGGACGTCTATTTTCTGAATACCGGGTCCGACCGTCAGACGGTAACGAAAATCGAGAGCGGCGAACTCAAGCTAAAGGGACTGAAATATAAAGAACAGGTTTATGTTGAGACCGAGGAGCTGCCTAACATATTTGAACTTTATGAAGACAACATCGGCATGCTGACCCCTATGATTGCCGATGAGCTCCGTGACGCCGAGAAGCAGTACCCGCCGGACTGGATTCAGGATGCCATCAAAGAAGCCGTTTTGCATAACAAACGTAGCATTAAATATATTGCCAGGATTCTGGAGAACTGGTCGGTAGAAGGCAGGAGTGATGGAACATATCAGCGAGATTCTAAAAAGACAGACCCGGACAGGTTCATCAAAGGAAAGTACGGACACATGGTCCGCCGATGATGAAGAGACCCCGGTAGCTTCTGATTGTCCTGTCTGCAAGGGCGCTGGCATCGTTCATCCCCGGTTACCCTCGGGGCAGCCGGACTACAGCCGCGCCGTTCCCTGCCAGTGTACCAAAAAGGAACTGGACAGCGAACGCCAGAGTCGACTTAAGCGGTACAGCAACCTGGGCTCGCTGGCCCGCTTCACCTTCGAAAATATGGAGCCGGGGGGAAGAAGCGGCAGTAAGGGGAGCCAGGAACAGTTCAATCGTGCCTACCAGGCCGCTAAGGAATTCGCTGCCGAGCCTGAAGGCTGGCTGGTGCTGGGTGGCCCCAGCGGCAGCGGCAAGACTCACCTGGCGGCGGCCATCGTCAACGAACGCATCAAGGACGGCCACCCGGCTCTCTATATCACCGCTCCCGACCTCCTCGACCACCTGCGCTCTTCCTTTAATCCCGACAGTGAGGTGCCCTATGATGAGTTTTTCGACCAGGTTCGTAACGCTCCGCTGCTTGTCCTGGACGACCTCGGCGCTCAGTCCGGCACCGCGTGGGCTAAAGAAAAGCTCGACCAGCTGCTGACCTCCCGCTTCAACAGCGAGCTGCCGACGGTGATTGTCACCATCACGCCCGTGGAGAAGCTGGACGACCGACTGCGCACCCGCCTGACCGACCCCCGGTTGTGCCAGGTCTATGTGCTTGAGGAAGAGCAGCCGACTTACGAATACAGCTGGGGTCCGGAGTTCGAGCTTCAGAAAAAAATGAACTTTATTAATTTTAAACGTCGGGATAATCTTCCTCTGGAAATGCAGGATAATATGGACGAGGCGTATCGTATAGCCTTTGACTTTGCCAAGAACCCCGAAGGCTGGCTGGTCTTCATGGGCGATACCGGCTGCGGCAAGACGCACCTGGCGGCGGCTATCGTTAACTATCGTTACGAGGCGGGTAAACCGGCCCTTTTCGTGGTGGTATCCGAGTTCCTCGACCACCTGCGCTCGGCCTTCAGCCCGGACAGCAAGGTGTCCTACGACCAGCTTTTCGAGAGCGTTAAGACGGCCCCGCTGCTGGTACTGGATGACTTCGGCGAGCACTCGGCCACACCCTGGGTAAAGGAGAAGCTCTATCAGCTGATTAACTACCGCTATAACGGGAGACTGCCCACTGTCATCACTACCCGCTATTCTTTTGACCAGATTCTGGGAGAGGTTGACAGTGCCATCAGTTCCCGGCTGGTTGACCAGAATACTAGCACACCCTTTAATATTATGGCTCCCGATTTCCGTGGTGACAGGCGCGCCAGCCAGAAGCGGCCATCCTCCCGCGGCAAGACCGGTCGTTACCGCTAGCTCCCCCCCACCTGTCATTGCGAGCGCAGCGAAGCAATCCCTATCTCCCGCCCTGATGCCATTCCTGCCAAAACTCATTGTCATTCCAGCGCAGGCTGGAATCCAGACCCCTCACACCTCCCACAACGTTATCTTTTCCCACCCAGCTTGCCCGCCGTAGCTTTAGCGTAGGCGGGGCCGCCCTCGCGCCATTCTCTGCTTATCTCGTTGGGAAATCCCTCTATTTTAAGTTTCCCCCTTTGAAAAAGGGGGACTAAGGGGGATTTTTGCACCCCCCAAAAGGGGGAGCGCGCAGCGAGAGGGGCGCCAGCCCCCGCATGTCATTGTGAGGAGCGTCAGCGACGAAGCAATCTGTTCCCCCTCCTTTAGCAAAGGAGGGGGATTAAGGGGGTGGATTGTAAGATGGGGGAGGGTTGAAAAACAACCAGGGGGTGAGGTTAAGATACCGGGACAATAAAAGCTGGGTTAAGCTCCGTCACCTGATGGCTTTTTCCCATCCTTGAGCGATAGCGCCCCCGTAGGACACGCCTCAACGCAAACGCTGCATTCCAGGCACCTGTCCCTGCCGATTGGCTCATCGGCAAAGGTGGTAAGCGCCCTCTCGAAGCCCCGGTGGGCGAATCCGAGGACGCCTGATTTAATATCCTGGCGGCATGCCCAGACGCAGCGTCCGCAGAGCACACACTTGTTAGGGTCGTAGGTGAAAAGTGGGTTGCTGTCGTCCACGGGCAGCTCTCTCAGCAACAACCGGAGCCGTTTCGTTTTCAGGCTGGCTTTCAGGTGACGGGCGATTTTCTGAAGCTCGCAGGCGCCGTTGGCCGGGCAATGGGCGCAGTCAAGCGCGTGCGACGCCATGATAAGCTCGAAACCGGCTCGCACCAGCGCTAAAGCCTTTACGCCCCTGGTATTCACCGCCATGCCCTCGGTTACCTCCACGGTGCAGGCGGTGACCGGCTTTTTCCAACCTTCTATTTCCACGAAGCACAGTCGGCAGGAAGCATTCGGCTCCGGCTTGTCCCGGATGGCGCACAGGTTGGGAATATATATGCCGTTCTCCAGCGCCACCCAGAGGAGTTTTTCGCCCGCGCGGGCGGTTACTTTTTTACCGTCTATGGTCAGCGCTACGGTCTTCATTTCGCGGGCACCTCGCTCGGCGGCGATAGCTTCACGATGGCGTCGTATTGCGGCGGACAGGCGGTCAGGCAGGTGCCGCACTTGACGCACTTCTCCTGGTCGATAACCTTGATTCTCTTTTTATTCGGGCTGATGGCTTCCACGGTGCAGCTGCCGATACACGCATCGCAGGAGCGCTCGCACTTGTCGGGTAGGATGTAGTAGGCAATGAGGTGCAGGCACATCAGGGCCGGGCACCTGCCCAGCTCGATATGCGCCTCGTATTCGTCACGGAAGTAGCGCAGGGTGGTCAGTATCGGGTTGGGCGCCGTTTGTCCCAGTCCGCAGAGCGACCCCGCCTTGACATCCCCCGCCAGCCTTTCCAGGCTGTCGATATCTTCCATCGTACCCTTGCCCTGGGTAAAGTCGGTCAGGACTTCCAGCATCTGCCTGGTGCCCAGTCGGCAGAAGGTGCACTTGCCGCAGGACTCCCTCTGGGTGAACTCCAGGAAGTAGCGGGCAATCTCTACCATGCAGTCGTCCTCGTCGAGCACGACCATCCCGCCGGAGCCCATCATAGCGCCGGCCCCCTGCAGGGAATCGAAATCGACCGGCAAATCGAGGGCCGATTCGGGCAAACAGCCGCCGGAAGGCCCGCCTATCTGGACGGCTTTAAAGCGCTTGCCTTTGGGGATGCCGCTGCCGACCTCGAAGATAATCTGGCGCAGGGTGGTGCCCATGGGTACCTCGACCAGTCCGGTATTGACTATCTTGCCGGCCAGGGCGAAGACGACCGTGCCGGGACTCTCATCGGTGCCGATGCCGGTAAACCAGTCGGCGCCTTGGCTGATGATATGCCGCACGTAAGCCAGCGTCTTGACATTATTTACCACCGTCGGCTTGCCGTGCAGTCCGTGGGCTGTCGGGTAGGGTGGGCGGTGGTGGGGCAGGCCTGCCTTGCCCTCCAGCGAGGCGATAAGCGCCGTTTCCTCGCCGCAGACAAAGGCGCCGGAACCCTGGAAAAGATTGATATCGAAGTTAAAATTACTTCCCAGGACATGATTGCCCAGAAGGTTTAATTTCTTCGCCTGGTCGAGAGCGATTCTAACGTGTTCCACCGCCAGCGGGTATTCGGCGCGGACATAGATATAGCCGTAGCGGGCGCCGATGGCATAGCCGGCGATAATCATGCCCTCGATTACCGAGTGCGGGTCGCTTTCCAGTATGGAGCGGTCCATGAAGGCCCCGGGGTCGCCCTCATCGGCGTTGCAGATGATGTATTTCGGTCGACCTCGTGCTTCCCGGCAGTACTGCCATTTATGGCCGGCAGGGAAACCCGCCCCGCCCCGTCCCCTCAGCCCCGACCTTCTTACTTCTTCCACGACATCTTCCGGCTTCATTACCAGGGCTTTGGCCAGGGCGGCGTAGCCGCCGCCGGCGATGTAGTGCTCTATCTCGGTGGGGTCGATGTGTCCGCAGTTTTTCAGAATAATTTTCTGCTCGTGCTGTGCTCGGGGAAAGTCATCAAAGCTGGGGAGAAGGTCGTTAGCTTCCAGCGCGCCGATAACAAACTCGGGACAGGGATTGTCGCCGAGGATGAATTCTTTTACCAGTCTCTCGGCGATAACCGGGTTGACATAGCCGTAGCATATCGGTGGATAGCCCGGCTTGCTGACAATCACCAGCGGTTCGGCATAGCAGTGTCCCATGCAGCCGACCTCTATCACCGGGCAGTCGAGGTCACGCTTTTTGACCTCGTCCCGGAAAGCCTGGAGGACGTCTAAAGCTCCGGCGGCGCGACCGCACGTAGCCGCGCCGACCATGATAACAGGCCTGTTGTTCCACAGCTCCCGCCAGTGTGATTCGGCGCGCTCCGTTATCTTGTCAAAGGCAGCGGCTACCGCTGTCCGTTCAATCGCTTTCACTCTTCTCCTTATCCTTCGCTTCACGCTCCTGTTCGAAGGCGAGCATTATGCCGTCGACTCTGGTAGGTTCTACCTTGCCTTCCGGCTTCTCGTCGACCACCGTAACCGGTGCCATGGTGCAGCAGCCGACGCAGGCGACGGTATCCAGGTCGAACTCGCGGTCGGCGGTCGTTTCACGCGGATTGATACCCAGCCTCCGTTTCCAGGCGTCCAGGGTGATATAGCCGCCCTTCATGTGGCAGGCGGTGCCCAGGCATACCCTTATCGAGTGCCGACCCGGCGGGTTAAGTCGGAATTGATTGTAGAATGTGACCACGCCGTAGACGTCTATCGCCGGTATGTTGAGGTATTCGGCGATTTCGGTCATGGCCTCACGCGGCAGGTAGCCGAGCTTGCCCTGGACCTTCTGCAATATGGGAATCAGGCTCAGTCTCTTTCGACTGAACCCGTTTAAAATCTGCCTGGTTTCCTGTTTATTCTGCTCCTGCTCCCCGGTAGAAGTCGTTTGCTTTGATGTGGTCATGCCGGTCCTTATTTAAGTTTACACATGGTTTTTCTAGTTCAATTCTGGCGAAGCTGGCTGCGTTTGTCAAGGAACGGGCTCTGACAATCTGTCAACTCTGCGTGTTAATTAAATGTTTATTTGCTGCACCTTAATCTTTACGCCTTTTTACAGACTACGGGTAGGCTGCGGGTACTGATAGACCGGGAGCCTATCTATATGCAGCTCAATATGAAGAGATTGTACGGGGAACTCTTCCGGTGGCTGGTAATAGTATCCCTGTGCGGATTACTACTATCACTGGTTATTTCCTCTGTGGTTTACGCTGAAACCTTCGTTGGCCCCTAAACCCTTTCCCCGAATATCCTGGTGCCTATTCTGACTATGTTGGCGCCCTCTTCCAGGGCAACCCGGTAGGAATCGGTCATTCCCATCGAGAGGTATTTCATCTCCACGTTAGGCAGGTTTAATTGTTTAATACGTTCGAATACCTTTGTCGTCTCGATGAAGTAGGGTCTGGAGTCTTCGGGACGGCCGCCCAGCGGCCCCATGGTCATCAGCCCTATCACCCGGATATTCTTGAGAGTTAAAATTTCACTGATTACCCGCTCGGCATCTTCCGGGTACACGCCCGCCTTTTGTTCTTCCCGTCCGCTGTTTATCTCAATGAGCACCGGCATAGTCTTGCCGGCCCGGGCGCACCTTTTATCAATCTCTCCAGCGATTTCGATAGAGTCCACCGTCTCTATCATGTCGAAGATATCTACCGCTTTTTTTACCTTGTTTTTCTGGAGGTGCCCGATGAAATGCCATTCGACTCTATCGCCGACTACCTGATAGGCCTTTTCCGCTTCCTGGACGTAATTCTCACCGATAATTTTAACGCCGGCTTCAACGGCTTCCAGCGTTTCCCGGGGATCTCTTGTTTTGGCGGCAGCCACTAGTTGAACGCCGGCAGGCAGTTCATCCAGTATTTGCCTGACATTCTGCTCAATCGTCACTGGCGGGCTCATCTTCTACTGTTGTTCTTCCAGGGCTTGTTCTGCTGCTTCTACCTGCTGCAGCAATTGTTGCTCCTGCCATTTTTTGTATTCATCCGCCCATTTCTGGAGGCCTTCTTGCAGGTTCTTGTTATACTCCTCCGTGGCTTTCTGGTTCGCCTCCTGGACTTTCTTGTAAGCCTCCAGCTGTCGCTCGTAGTATTCTTGGTCGCTCTCTCCGCCTCCGAATAGATCGCAGGCCGAGAGGACCGGTAGCGATATCAGTAAGATAGCCAGCAGTAGAGCGTGCCATTTTTTCATCGTTAACCTCCTGTCAGGCCGCCTTAATTCCACACTATTTTACATTATCGGGGCAACCGCCACCAAGTTTTCCGGGAAACGTGTGTGCTACCATTATAAACCATCTGCTGACTGCTATTTCAAGTGGAATAAAAACATTGTATATTACTGGGGAGTGCTCAGCGAGAGGGGACGAAGCCCCCTCCCAAAATTCCTCCCCCTTGATTACTCTCATTGTAGGGCGTCTAAGAGGGGTGAAACCCCTCTTTCTATCCCTCCCTCTCTCCAATCAATTTATCTACATGCTTATTACATCTGGCTGATTGGAGAGGGGGATTAAGGGGGTGAGGTAGAGACGTGACTACCGGTAAGTAAAAAAGGATAAAAAGGTTAGCAGGCTTAGGATTTATTAGTATCTGAATATTTAATGGCGGGTAACTGGCGGAACGCACTGTTATTTCGCGGCGGCTAGCTGCTTCTTCTTTTTTCGCTCGGGCTTTTTGTAATTCCCTTTGATGGCGAGGGACATGGAGCAGAGCCTGGCGGCATCGGTAAATTTATTTTGCGCGGCCAGTTCTTCCTGTGCGGTGATTCGTATCATGCGTATGTCGGCCAGTAACTTTTGTATCTCTTCACTGGCCTGGCGTATCAGCTCTTCGACGTCTCTCTGTGTGGCCAGTCGGGTACGGAGAATAAGCTGCTGTGCTTCGCTTCGTGATTTAGTGGCTGTTTCCTGCTGGTATCTCTGGGCGTCGGCCCTCATTTTTCTGGCCATCTCCAGTTCATGCTGGGCGTTGAGTCGTATCCGCTGGATTGCCGCCGGGGCCTCTTTAAGACTGGAAAAATCGTCTTTCATGGTGCTCCTGGCTGCTGGGGCGGTTGTCCTTATATTTTTCATCTGTCCTCCGGTATCGGTACGAGGAGGGGGAGCGGCAGGGTTGACTCTCTGGACGTTACCTTTTTGTATAATCAGTTTTTTCATTTATTAAATTCTTTCCTGTCATTTCCTTGATTCACCACAGTCATAGCCTGCCACGTCCCTCGAAGAGGGTTCAATCAAGGCAATAATTAAATAGTTCCCGATTAGATACTACATCCTGATGGAGTAAAGACGGAGATGGTTATCACCTATTGTTTATGGGTGTAACCCCCAACTTTGATGGGATTTGGCTAAACTATCAACTAAAAATAAAAAAATACTGAAAGTTCTAAAAGGTATTGACAAACCCTTAAAAAGGGGTGTATGTTAGATATATATAACGTTAGAAATAACTAACGTCAGGGGGAACGGAAATGAAGAAATTGTCCTGGACGATTCTCATTGTGGCGCTGGTGGTGACGATTTTTCTCATAGCCGTGGAGGCTTACTACGTAGCCGTGGCCCTGGTAGTGGGCACGCTCATTATGAGTCACCGCGAACTATGGTCTCTGATAAGAAAGAGGAAATTGCCGCCGGTAGATGAAAGGGTAAAGGAAAATACCGCTAAAGCCGTACGGAACGGTTTTATCTTTTTTGCCGCGGCTACGGCCATCCTGATGCTGCCTTTCACTGTCATTCTAACCGAGGGACCTGATACCGTGCAGGTTCTGGCTGCTCTCTTCCTGTCCGCCGGGCTGGTCTACCTGCTGTCTTACCTTTTCTACGACCGCGCCGAGCCCAAGATGACCGAGAAGCGATTGAAGCTGCTGAAGAAGTTCTTTTGGGTGGTTGGAATGTCCATCGGTGTTTTTATCATCAGTGTCTTCCTGCACAATGCCTTGAGCGGACTGTTCGGCGTCGAAGAGCCCGTGTTTTTTATTATCGCCGTCATACTGGCACCGCTGGCGCTGGTAGTGGGACTGATTGGCAGTCTGGTGCTTTTTATCATGGGGCTGGTCGGCAATTCCTCGTAAATATTTATATTACCTTATAGAAAATGCCGATAATGCTGTTTCATTGTGGCTGAATGCTGATTGATTACGATGAAGACCAGAATTAAGGAATATCGGGCCAAACATAATCTGACGCAGGAAAAGCTGGCCGGGATGGTTGGCGTCAGGCGTGAGACTATCATCTTCCTGGAGCAGGGAAAATATAACCCCTCGCTGCGGCTGGCTTACGGCGTTGCCCGGGCTTTACAGACTACTATCGAAGAGCTCTTCATTTTCGACGACTGAACGATTCTCTTCTTCATAATATATCTGTAGTACTATTTTCCCGGAAAAATGTCACATTAACCCATTGACCAAACGAAATAAATGGTTTACACTGATGGTATGTTTTATCCTTTGGTGGCTATGGAGGAAATGACCTTCATTCTTGTTGTCGGCCCTTGGCGCGGGCAGGCGGCGAGTTCTGTTTGCCAGCTAAGGGTATCATAGTACTGGCCTGCTGCCTTTCACTGTTTTCTTTTTTTGTTTTTAGTGTATAATAGCATACATACCTAATCAGGTGGGCGGGGGCTAGAAAATGCCTTTCTCAAGTTCGGTGAGGAGGCTGACGGAGGGAGAAATGGCTGCTAAGTTCAAGAAACAGCGTGAGCAACTGGAAAGCGAGCACAAACGTCTGACCGAGGAAATGGTGCAGTCACACGCGAGTGCCTCCACTTCTGATGAACGGCGGGAGGGCAGTCCCTTCGGCAAGCGCGAGGAGGAAGCCACGGAGACTCTGGAGCTGGAGAAACGACTGGCTCTGGAGAATCGCATTCGGCAGGAACTTGCCGGAATCGAGCATGCCCTGGATAAGTTTGAGAAGGGCACCTACGGAATGTGTGATAACTGCGGTAAGCCTATTGCCCCTGAGCGGTTGGAGGCGCTGCCGCAGGCAAGTTTATGTATGAATTGTAAGGCGTTGCTGGCGAAGAATGCAAAAGGTACACCGCCCCC
>DAOUEB010000150.1:0-5632 GCA_034430675.1 Dehalococcoidales bacterium | reverse complement strand
ATGCCGGCAAGGGCATCGCCGTCTCCGATTTCCTGCTCGGGCCGCCCAAGCTGAAGCCGGATTACGCCCGCGGCAAGTATGGCGAGGGGATGAAGATCGCCGCCTTGGCCCTGCTCCGTAAGGGTTACCCTGTTCGCGTGGAAACGGCGTCGAGGGAGTTATGGATTGTCTTTCTGGAGCAGAAGACCAATGGCCATGCCCAGACGCTGGCTGCCTTCTGGAGGCCTTACAGCCGAAGAAGCGGCACGGTGTTTCACATCATCGGTTACACCGGTCCTGCCTTCGAGGACAGGTTTGCCGTGAATTTACCACGCTCCGCCATCATTGCCGAAGGGCCCAGCCCGGTAACCCAACCGTTAAGGCGGTTCAACCAGCTCATCCGGCACGAGTTCCCGGTAACCGAACCAGGTGGCTGGTACGAGAAGGGAGCCGGGACATCGAGAATCTTTGCCCGCGACATTTACATGAGGGATATCAAAAGTCCCTTTTCTTACAATCTGTGGGGGTTCGCCATGGCGCCTGACCGCCATGGCCCGAAAGAAGAGCAGGACATGTGGGTGGACATGGGACGGCTCTGGAGCTGCGTAACAAGAGTTGAGCTGCTCCAGGAGTTCATGCAAATGGTACGGATGCCGCCGCTGATCGAGACCGACGAGAGCCACAGCATTAGCATGGGCTCTTGGGATATGGGACGTGAGCCGGTAACCGGCAAAGACTACGCCGATTTTATACAGGAAAACGCCCCGGTATGGAAAGAAGCCTGGAGCAAGGTTTGTGGCGAAAACGCCGTTATCCGCACCGACGACCGCTGGGACGGCACCGTGAAACACCTCGGCTATACTGCGGTTAACGTCCAATGGCACGTGAGAGATACCCTGGCCAGGGCCATCATGACCGACAAAGATCTTGTGAAAGCTTCACAGGAGCGGCTCCGGGAAGTCGAGATTATTCCGGACGAAAGGCTGTCTCACCGGCAGCGCACTAACCTGAAGCTTGCCCGGGCGATAACCGATGAGATTTGCCGTATCAGGAGCGTCTCCGCGGTGCATGCCGCCATTATTCCGCCGGCGAGCGACCGGGTCAGGACCGCCGGCATGTACAGCCGCACCACCGGAGAAATCTATATCGCCTCCGACCAGTTGGAGAGCGCCAGGAGCACCATCGATACCGTTATCCATGAGATTGCTCACCACACTTCCGGTGCCGAGGACCTTGAGCAGGCGCATGCCGATGCCATGACCAATATCGCTTCAAGGGTGGTGAAAGAAACAGCCGGCGGCAAGTTCGATGAATTGCTCAAGGAGGTAACATGGTGATGTACCAGAGACCGCTTCAGCAGCAGGTTAATGACACCTTTTCTTTCTGGGGATTCTTAATAGGGATGGTTTTCTTCTTCGGCATGACGAGGTCTCTGGTTTCCGGCTTGCAGGAGCCCGAGAATGACCTTTCACCGCAGCTGCTGGCTCAGCTTAAGAAGGTATCCGGAACCGTCACGGTAACTTGCCCCATCTGCGGCCAGGAGATCGAGATCCCGGAATATGGTAATACTACGAGGACAGAAGCCTTGAGAAGGCATATCGAGCTGGAGCACAGGTTGGAAGGTAAGGATAAGGTAAGGTTCCAGCCCCAGGTGCTTATCGAGGGCGGCGAGCGGGTACCGGCGGAATACCGCGATATCATCGGCTTTCTGCGAGACCCCCTTCCGGAGTATAGCCTGCTGGTGTGGTTCCCGGCGGTGGAAGTAGAAGCGGGAGAAAAGAAAATCGATGCCGTCATGAAGCAGCTCAAGGCCGGCGTCGAGGGTATCCAGGACAGCTACCAGTTCCGCCTGTTTCTCACCACCATGGCTAAGTTCCACGACTACTCTATCGGCAACCAGATACTCATCATGCTGCAGAAACCTGAAGCCACCCGTGTCGCCGGTTTCAACACGTGGAAAGACCTGGGCCGCTGGGTGAAGAAAGGCGAGAAGGGTATCGCCATCCTGGCGCCGGTGATGCCGCCGAAGCCGAAGGTGACCTGCCCCGGCTGCGGCGCCGAAGTGTCACGGACAGCCAGGTTTTGCCCCGAGTGCGGGCACGGACTGGAAACATCGTCGGAAATCGACATGGAGCAGCCTCGCTTCTTTCGCGTGGTGCATGTTTTTGATCTTTCCCAAACCGAGGGTGCCGAACTCCCTGAGTTTGAAGTACCGGTGCTCACCGGCGAGGTCAACGAGGAACTTTTCGATGGACTGTTAGACCTGATGAAGTCAAGGGGTATCCGAGTAAGCTTCGAGCCGAAGCCGCAACTTGACCCGGGCATAAAAGGGCACTACACGCACGGCGAGATATGGGTACGCCCCGAGGAGCCAAGAGCACAGCAGCTTAAAACCCTGGTTCATGAAATCGCCCATTATTATTCGGAGGGCGTGTTCAGGATACCGCGGCAGGACGCGGAAACCATTGCTGAGAGCGCCGCCTATGTCGTTGGCGCCCACTACGGCTTCGATACCGGCGTGCGTTCCTTTCCCTACGTGGCGCTGTGGGCGCAGGACAAGAAGGTGCTTGACCAGAACCTGAGCTCCATACGCCGGGTGGCCGGCACCATACTCGACGAGTTGGAGAAGGCAGCTTAACACATGATAGGGCTTATCGCTCCAACCGTCGCCGTGATGCAGGGTGGGGTAATTACCCCCACGGAAGCGGTGTGGTGGTCACAGGAGGTCGCCGTGGTAGCGATATCGGCGGTGATGACGGGATTACTTTTCGGCCTGGTGCAGGGTATGGCAGAGGCCGTATGACGATAGGGAAGGAGATAGCATGGTAATAGAGCTTCGACCAAACAGGGGCGGATATTTGAGGCCGTTCGGCTGCGGCTGGTTTATCCGGGAGTACCTTATGGGTAACGGTCCTGAGGGCTCGACACCTATAGACCCCGACCGCGGCGCTCCTCAGTCGGATATCAACTACGAATATAAGGTGGCCATGGCTGCGGCCACCGCAAGAACCCGTGCCGAGAAGAGGATCAGCCGGCTGGTGCTTGACGGCATGGATGTTACCGAGGAGATGGCGGAGGATATCTACCAGCGGGAGCTGAGTAAGATATCCCACAAGTTCACCCGCATGCGGTACCACTCCTTCCTCAAGTATTTCGGGACGCTCAAAAAACTGGGGTGGGTTGAGGAAACCCGGGAAACCGAAAACTCGGCGATGCAGGACCACTATCCCGAAGCACCGGGCCGGGTGTATTACCGGCTGACGGAGGCCGGCCGCAGCGCCGCCGACGAGGAGTGGTCGAACCCGCTCTTTACCATGTATCCCGAAATCGGGGCAAGCCACAAATCCAGAAACACCGGCTGGCCGCACCGGAAGGTGCGTGAGCCGGGCACATAAGCCTGGGAGGAATCATGGCGGATATTATTCTCGGCTCCGATGCCATCTCCCGTCCCAACGCATCACCATCTGGGTACACCTATATATACCTGGCTAACCCGGCAGCGGTTGACGGCTGGATTACATCCTTCCAAGTCTATTTTCATACTGCTCCGACTTTGCTGAAAATCGGGCTTTTCTACCCGGTGAGCGGTTCCACCTGGCGATGCCGGAACAGCGTCACGGTAGAGGGCGTTCCTTCCGGATTCTATACCATTGACGGTCTGGTAATAGAGGTCAGGGCTGGGGATCATATTGGATTCTGGCACCAGGGCGGAACGCTGGCACGGCACGATTCCGGCGGGGTTGGCGCCCGGTATATTTCTGGTGAGTACGCTGACCCCGGTGATGAAGCGTCATTTTCGTTGATTAGCTCCGGTCGCATTCTCAGTGTCAAGGGAATCGGTAGCACGGACTTCGTCCCCCCAGCGGTACTCGACAGCCTGACTGAAGACCTGTTTGATGATTTAAGCCCGGTTTTCAAAGGATATCCTCAACCCGTCTACGGTTATTCCTTGAACGCCTCGAACAGCGAGGACGAGGTTACCCTGACAGCTACACTGGACGGAGCAACCATCAAGTATACCTACGGCAGTGTGGTCGATAAGGTGGTCGCATCCGGCGCAGGGGAAACCATTCCCCTGGCTCTCGGCGCGAATGTGGTTACGATTGCGGTCGAGAAGCCCGGCTATGAGACTGCCAACTACACGATCACTATTACCCGCATCGGCATTGTCGATTGGGAATATATTCTGCCCAACGGAGACACAGGTACAAAATCTCTGAAAATCTATCCCGCATCTCCCTCGGCTCACTATGAAAAGGTACGGGCGCAGACTACTGGTTCGATGGTGTACTGGGACCTGGCCTCCGAGGTCGGTGACCTGTGGTCATTCGACAATCCGGTTCAGAGGGAAAAACCCGACGTCAGGAAGGTCAGGTTCTTCGTGGTCGGCTTCCGAAACAATCCTCTGGCCTGGGGTAAGTTCGCCGTCTACACCAACGGCTCACCGGCAAGCAGGTCTGTTACCGGCCGTCGGAGTGCCCGGGCGATCGCCACCAACGTCTCGTATCTTGGCGACTGCTCACCTTTCTCTATCCTGACCTCTGTCACTCGGCCAATTCCGGCGGCTGCGGCAAGATCCGATTGTGTCATTCCAGCGGCCTCCCGGACAGCGCGGATGCGTTTTCCCAGAGATTTCCTGCCCGCTGCGGCAACGGCTTCCACCCTTGACTGGTAAGAAGCGTCGCAGTAGTGACGCACAAAATCCCACGGCAGTTCGACTACCTCTCCCTTCGCATCGCGGATGTTGACCTGGTACGGGTTGGGCATCTCAATGCCCTTCAGGTCAGAAGGGTTCCCAATCTCGGGGATATCTGAAAAAGGAATTACTCCCTGGCACCCGTCCGCAAAGGTTAGCTCGATGCCCTCATCTGTCGCGGCGGCACGAGTCATCATGCGCTCCGCATCCTTTACACGTGCTATCAATAATCCCATAGCTACCTCCCATGAATCCTGTCCCATTCCTGTCGAATGGCTACAGCATGCTTCCGGTACGCCGTCAATATGCTGCGGTAGTCGCCGGGCGGCGGGTCTTCCATGAACCGTCCGCTATTGAGTTCCAGGCGGCATATATCATCGTTGCCCACCCATACATGTACATGGGGAGGCTCGAATCTGTTTTCCCGTGTGTATACCACAAACCGGAACTGCCCTTCTTCGGCGACGGTTGGCATAGCCCTCCCGGTAACTAAATAATATTATGTATCATAAACGATACATCGTCAAGTGGCATCCGCTGATTTGGCCTTTCAAGGGTCTTTCTGTTGTTGCTTTTTTTATTGAAGCTCCCCGGGACGGGGGAGGGAGATAATGTAGCTACATCTTGATAGCACACTAAAGTGCTAATTGTTACACAATAAAGCTAGAAACACACACAAAAACGCACCTTAAAAACTGAATAATGAAGCTCTGACCTGAACGCTTGCCCTCTTTGAAAGGGGGTTAAGTATGAGTTCAAGCGTAGCAGCACCAGCAGCACCAGACGGCGATAACGGCAATCATCAAGGTCATTGTAGCCGTTGCGGTAAGGTCTGGACTCTAAAAACGAGGCAGGGCGTTTGTCAGTGGTGCGGTCATCTGGCAATATGCCAGTCATCACCAACAAAGCCCCGCAGTATCAAGTCTAGGTCTAACGGACACAAAAGACAAGCCCTAG
>DAOUEB010000149.1:0-15550 GCA_034430675.1 Dehalococcoidales bacterium | reverse complement strand
ACCAAGGCGATGGGCATCGACACGAGGAATATGACCGAATGGCAGGCCGCCGACCGCTGGTTCGACGAGATAGAACAGCTGCTGAAGGACCTGGAAATCACTCCCGGCCAGCTTAACAAGCAGTTCGGAGTCGAGGAGAAAGACCTGGACCATATCGTCAAGATATATTCCAACGACTTCTGCAGTCAGGGCAACCCGAAAGAGTACAACTACGATGAATGCATCGACATCTTAAAGAGCGTGTTGTAGATAAAAGCTACTGATAATAATGGGGTTGTCATTGCGAGCAAAGCGAAGCAATCTCTATCTCCGTGTTAGAGATTGCCGCGTCGTCCCGACAAAGTCGGGACTCCTCACAATGACAAAAAAAATTATACAACCTATTAAAGTGGGTGGCGAGAAATCCCCAATAATTGTAAAATAAGCTTGGGGACTCGTCACCCGTCTTTTGAGATATAACGGAAAGAAGGTTAAAAATTCAAATGGATAAAGAGACAACAACAACCACGAAAAACGAGAGCCAGACCGTCGAAGAACCTGAGGTCATCGAGGAGATTATCGTCGAAGAACTCAGCATCGACGGCGTTTGCGGGGTATACTGAGCATGACATGCCGCCTGGCCGATAACGTTCAGGTAAGAAAGGAAAACTGGGGACTGCTCTTCTACCTGGAGACGCGTCACAAGGTCTTCTTCGTGCGCAGCGGCGACTGGCTTTATCCCGAGCATTTCGACGGCACGTGGACATTCGATGGCATTATTAATGACATAGCCCGGCGCACCGAAACCCCCGCCGAGATTATCGAGCGTTCTTTACCCAGGTTGACGGAGCGCCTGATAAGAAGCAGGATGATTATTGATGAAGTATGCTGACTGGCCACTATCCGCACCGGTAAATCTGACCTGGGAAGTTACCCACCAGTGCAACCTGAAATGCATCCATTGCCTTTCCAGCAGCAGCGTTGAATCCCCCGGCGAGCTTGACGAGGCAGAGTGCCGGGCTATCGTCGACCAGCTGGCGACACTCAAGGTATTTGAAATTAATTTCGGCGGCGGCGAGCCGCTGCTTAAAGACTTTTTCCTCCCCCTGTTACGCTACATACATACCAGGGGTATCGTCACCTGCATCAGCACCAACGGCACCGTACTCACCGATGAGGCGGTAGCCTGCTTTACCGGCAACCCTCTGGTGAATGTGCAGGTAAGCCTGGACGGCGCCACTCCGGAGGTCAACGACCGCATCCGCGGCCAGGGCACGTTTCACCGCATTATTAAGGGAATCGAGCGCCTGGCGGGTAAAAATATCCCCCTGTCTATAAACACCGTGGTCACCTCGCTGAACTTTATGCAGCTGGGCCAACTCAAGGAGATGGCCGGCTCTTACGGAGCCAGCCTGCGCGTGTCCCGCTTCCGCCCTTCGGGGCGGGCCCGGGAAAGCTGGGAAATGCTGAGGCTGAACCCGGAACAACTGCGGGGGCTGTCCGACTGGCTCGGTGATGACCCCTCGATTCTCACCGGCGACTCTTTCTTCTCCATCTCTCAGGACGGGAGAAGGCACCTCGGACTGGACATGTGCGGGGCCTGCAAGATGACCTGCTGCATCGACCCCTGTGGCTTCGTTTATCCCTGCGCCTTCATGCAGGAAAGAGAGTTCTGCGGCGGCAACCTCAGAGAGACTACTTTTAAGGATATCTGGGATAATTCGGCCGCGTTCCAATACTTCCGGCAGCTAGAACCCGAAGCCTGCCGCAAGTGCCCGCGCTTTAACAGCTGCCGGGGAGGTTGCCCCGCCGTTGCCTACTTCGTCAGTCACGACCTCAACAGCGCCGACCCGGAATGCCTGATTAACTGGAGCCGGGATATATCAGCCGCGCCGCCGCTCGAAGGCTAGTAATACTATCACCTGAAGGGGATAGAGATTATGTACGGGCAATTTAAATACCTGTTTTCACCGCTCCAGATAGGCAAGGTAGTCGTACCTAACCGCATTTCCTTTTCCTCTCACCTGACTAACCTCGCCGAGAATAACCTGCCGAGTGAAAAACACATGTATTATCTGGCGGAGCGGGCTAAAGGCGGCACCGGCCTGATAATTAGCGAGGAGCAGTCCGTACACCCCACGGACCACTCCTACGAAAAGCTCCTCGATGCTTACAAACCGGAGGTCGTTCCCGGCTACCGCCGGATATGCCGCGCCATCCATGAGTACGAAACGAAGATATTCGCCCAGTTGAACCACAACGGCGGCCAGGGCGACGGCTCCTATTCCCGGTTGCCGGTCTGGGGGCCTTCTCCGGTGGCGGACTTCATGTTCCGGGAAGTCCCCAAGGAAATGGAGATAGAAGATATCCGGGAAGTTATCGAGTATTTCTGCAGGGCGGCCACTCATATCCGTGAAGGCGGCTTCGACGGCATCGAGCTTCAGATTGGTCACAGCTCCCTGATAAGGCAGTTCCTTTCGCCCCTGACCAACCTGCGTGCCGACGATTACGGCGGCAGCCTGGAGAACCGGATGAGGTTTCCCCTGGAGGTTATCGAGGCGGTCAGGACGACGGTCGGGCCGGACTACACCCTGGGGATACGCCTCTGTGCCGACGAGATGGTCCAGGGCGGCCTGACCCTCGAAGATACCAGAGAGATGGCGCGCCGTTTTGAAGCTGCCAAAAACATCGATTTTATAGATTTGAGTTTGGCCACCTTTTACAATCTATACCTGGTGGGTGCCACCATGCACACGCCCCTCGGGTACACCATTCCCCTGTCCGCCGGTATCAAAGAGGTGGTCGACCTGCCGATTTTCTGCACCGGACGGATTAACGACCCCGTCATGGCGGAAAGAGTCCTGGCGGACGGTCAGGCCGATATGATTGGCATGGTACGCGCACAGATATGCGACCCCGAAATGGCCAATAAAGCCAGAGAGGGACGGCTGGAAGAAATTCGCTATTGTGTTGCCGATAACCAGGGCTGCTACGGCCGTGTCGGCCTTAATCAGACTATCGGCTGTATCCAGAATCCGAACGTCGGCCTAGAAAAAGAACGCGGCACCGGCTCCATCAAATCCGCTCCTATTAAGAAAAAGGTGCTGATTGTCGGCGGGGGGCCGGCAGGACTGCGTGCCGCCGAGATTGCCGCCCGGCGCGGCCACAGGGTAACACTATACGAGAAGGCCAATAAACTGGGAGGCCAGATTAACATCGCTGCCCTGGGGGCGGGACGGGAAGAAATCGGGGCGATTATCCGCAACGAGGAAAACCAGCTCAAGCTCCTGCCGGTGGAAATCGTCCTGAATAAAGAGGTCACCGCCGAATTCGTTATGGAGCAGAAACCGGACGTGGTAATTATCGCCACGGGGTCGGTGCCCAAGGAGTGCCCGCTACCGGGCACGGACGGCCCGCATATCTTCAACGTCTGGCAGGCGCTTCTGAACGAGAAGGATGTCGGCGAGAGAGTCCTCTTCATCGACAATGACGGCCATCACCAAGCTACGGCTACCGCCGAGCTCCTCGCCAACCGGGGCCGGAAAGTCCATATTGTCACCTCGTCACCGACCATCGGTTCCGAGCTCGGGCCGCCGCAGGACTCGTATCTGTCCCACCAGCGCCTGGCGCAAAAAGGCGTCACCTTCACGCCCGACTTCGCCGTCGTGGAGATAAAAGGTCTTGAGGTCAACGGCCTCAACTTCTATTCCAACGAGTGGCGAACCTTCAGCGATTACGATTCCGTGGTCTACGCCCTGGGCAACCGCGCGGAAGACGGACTCTATAAAGCCCTGAAGGGCGGAGTTAAAGAGCTTTACCGCATCGGCGACTGCGTGGCGCCGCGGAAAATAGACATGGCGATACTGGAAGGCGAAAATATCGGCCGGATGATTTAATAGAAATTCTTTAATAATGTCATCCTCGGGCTTGACCCGAGAATCCAGACACCCACTCCTCCCCTGGATTCCAGCTTCCGCTGGAATGACAATTAAAGAATCTATTTCGCTGTTTTAAGCGACTATTATACAGCTATAAGGAAAGAACCGGAACAATGGCCAGGACAAGAAATATCTGGGTACTGCCGGAGATAAACGGTAACGGCGAAGAAATCAGCCAATTGAGCCTCGGCCTTCTTACCGAGTCCAGGTATATTGCGGAAAAGGTCGGCGGCACCGTAACGGCGCTGGTGCTCGGCGACCAGACCCCGGACTATTCCAGGGTTTTCGGCCAGTACGAGGTATCCCAGGCCGATATTTTTCAGGACCCGCTTTTACAGAATTACTCGGTGGAGGCTTATGTAGAGTCTCTGCTGCCCAGAATCCAAGCGGAGAAACCGTGGCTCTTTCTCATGGGGCACACCGCCATTGGCAGAGATCTGGCCCCCAGTCTGGCGGCGCTCCTGGAGACAGGGGTGATTTCACAGTGCGCTAAAATCGAGCTTTCCCAGCCGGAACACCCGAAATTCTACCGCCCCGTCTATGGAGACCAGTTGTTCCAGGAGGTTATTTTTCAAACGGACAATACGATGCTGGTAACCGTGGACCCGCAGTTTTTAAACGTAGCCCCTGCCGCCAGAGCGGGTAAGGTAAGGGCTTTAACTATCGAGCCGAAACTGACAGCTGAGTCGTTAAAAACCAGACATTTAGAGTACCTGCCCGCCGATTTCCAGACCGTGGACGTTGCCGATGCCGATACTGTAATCTCCGCAGGTATGGGGGCGGCCACTGACGAGCTGCTGCCTCTGGTCGAAGAACTGGCCGGCCTCATTGAAGGCGCTATCGGCACCACCCGGCTGGTGGTTGACGGAGGTAAAATCCCCAGGGAGCGCATGATTGGCCAGACCGGCAAGGTGGTCAGCCCGGAGTTCTACCTGGCGCTGGGCATCTCCGGGGCGACCCACCACGTCGGCGGCATCCAGGACTCGGGCAAGATTGTCGCCATTAACCGCGACCCTCGGGCGCCTATCTTCCAGAGTTCGGACGTGGGCGCCGCCGCCGACCTTAAAGACGTGTTGCCGATACTGATAGAAAGAATCAAGCGCGCGAAAAACAATGGCGAAATACTTTGACGTTATCATCGTGGGAGCGGGGCCGGCCGGCAGCCTGGCGGCCCTGAAACTGGCCCGTGCCGGACTGAATGTCTGCATGGTGGAGCGGGGCAAATACCCCGGCTCCAAGAACATGTTCGGCGGGCTCCTGCATAATACCCCCGTCCTGAATGAAATGCTGCCCGATTTCTGGGAACGGGCGCCGCTGGAAAGGCATGTCTATAAAAAGGTGCTGGCCTTCATGACCCCGGAGTCGGCCGTTTCCCTGACCTTTGAGAATGAAAATTTCGAGCAGCCGCCGTATAACGGCCACACCGTCTTCCGTCCCGCTTTCGATAGCTGGCTCGCCGCTGAAGCCGTCAGGGAAGGGGCTTTATTGCTCGGCGACTGCACCGCGGAAGACCTGGTCCGAAAAGACGGGAGAGTCGCCGGCGTCACCGTTAAAGGTCGTGAAGGGCAGCTGAGGGGTAATATCGTTATCGCCGCCGACGGCGTCCTGTCCTTCATGGCTGAAAAAGCCGGCCTGCGACGAGATTTTAAAGTCAAAAATATGGGCGTGGGCATCAAGCTGCTTCTGGGTCTGCCCGAAGACACCATCAACGAAAGGTTCCACCTCGTCCGGGACGAAGGGGCGGATATCAGCTTCGTGGGGACGACCGCGAATATGCGGGGCGGCGGCTTTCTCTATACCAACCGCGAGAGTATATCCGTCGGCATGGTGGTGCACCTCGACTCCCTGAAGGCGTCGGGTAAAGCCCCGTATGACGTTCTGGACGAACTGTTGCAGCACCCGCAGGTCAGGAAGCTCATCAAGGGCGCCGTACCGCTCGAATACTCGGCGCACCTTATCCCCGAAGGCGGAATTAAGGCCATGCCCCGGGTCTATACCGACGGCATGATGGTCGCCGGGGATGCTGCCGGACTGTGCTACACCAACGGCATCAACCTGGAAGGTATCAACCTGGCCATGACCTCCGGTGTGCTGGCCGCCGAGACGGCCATGAAAGCCCTGGAGGTCGGCGACTACTCCGCCCGGACGCTCTCGCTATATAAAAAGAAGCTGGATGAAAGCTTTATCATTAAAGATATGAAGACCTTTAAAAACGCCGTCGGCATGATGCACGCGGAGCGCCTGTTCCAGACCTATCCCCGGGTCCTCGCCGGTATCCTTGAAAAGCTGTATCGGGTCGAAGGCATGCCCCGGTCGAAACTTCTGCGCCTCGCCCGGAAAGAGGCGTTAAAAGAGGTGGGGCTGAAAGGCCTGGTTTCCGACGGCATCAAGATAGGCAGGGCTTTGTTATGAATATTGAGAACCTGCAGCAGCTGACGCAGTTCCAGATTGACGAGCAGCCCCACATCATCGTCAATAAGGAAATTTGCCGGACGTGTGACCACCGTGCCTGCGTCCAGTCCTGCCCGGCCAACTGCTACACGTTCGATGAAGAAACGAAGCTTTTAAGTGTCGTCTACGAGACATGCCTTGAGTGCGGCACCTGCTATATCATCTGCGATAAAGGAGCGCTGGACTGGAGCTACCCGCGGGGCGGCTACGGAGTTTGCTTCCGGCTGACCTAGAAGAACGGACATGAAGATTATCGTTTGCTTAAAAGAGGTGGTTGACCCGGCGCTGAGCCTGGATTTCGGCCTGAGTAATAGAGTCGTCTTCCGGGAAGGGCTGCCGCTCCGGCTGAATCCCGACGACGCCGCTGCCCTAGCCATGGCCCTGGGACTCAAGTCGACGGACGAAGGTACTCAGGTCGAAATTACCCTCATCTCCATCGGCCCGGAAAGGGTGGATGGCTATCTTAAAAACGGGCTGGCCCTGGGGGCAGATAAGGCGGTTCGCATATGGGGTGAAGACTTCACGGGATTATCCCCTCACCAGAAAGCCAGGTTACTGACCGGTGCCGTATCGCTCCACGGTGCCGACCTCGTTTTTACGGGAGCCACGAGCCTGGATACAGCCAACGGGCAGGTCGGGCCCTTACTGGCCGGCTGGCTGGGCTTACCCTGTGTTAATGATGTCGTTGCCCTCGAACTGGACAGCGAACAGAATAGCATCAATCTTACCAGAGCCATCGGCCGGGGAGAACGGGAAAGGGTGCGGTGTGCTCTGCCTGCCGTCATCACCGTTAAGGGAGAAGGAAAGCTACCCTACGCTTCCCTGGACAGGCTAATCGAAAGTCAATACAGTGAAGTAACGCTGCTTTCTCCCGCCGACCTGGGCATTTCCAGCGAGGAACTGCATAATGACCCCACTCAAGTTACCGACCTCGTTTACCCGAGGCCCCGGCCGAGGAAGGTGCCGCCGCTGGACAGCTCCCTGCCGGCGTTCTACCGCATCCTGCAACTGCTGGAGGGCGGCATTGCCAAACGAAAAGGCCTGATGCTTAAAGGCAGCAACGAGGAACTGGCCGAAAGACTCTTTGAGGTGCTGAAAGAAGAGGGAGTCATCAGCCCGGCCACAGGTCCATGAAAGGATTTGGCTTTTCACTGGCGGCTAACACCTTCTTAAGAGAAGACCCTGACGGTTATTTCCTGCTTTCCCGGCTGCCCATTAAAATGCTCCGATTGAATGAGTCTCTTTACCGACTCCTCAAGCATATTCGGGATGGCGGCGAGCTATCCGACTTCGTCAGCCAGAACCCCGGCCTTGATGCGGGGAATTTACTAAGGGTCCTGCTGTCTCTCGTTTCGAAGGGATACCTGAAACTGGAGAGAATAGCAGAAATAGACGACTTTCCCGCAGTCTCCGTTATCATACCGGTCAAAGACCAGCCGGAAGATTTAATTGAGTGCCTGCAATCGCTGGCAAATCTCGATTACCCCGGAGACCAACTGGAAATCATCGTGGTGGACGACGGCTCACAAAAAGAAATTTCCGGATTGATTGACTCTCCTGACGTCAGAGTCATCCGCCAGGCCGAGTCGCAGGGACAGGCCGCCTGCCGGAATATCGGGGCGGAAAACGCCAGCGGTGACATCCTGGCCTTCCTGGATGCCGACTGCATGGCCGGGGAAAACTGGCTGAAGGATATTATTCCCTTTTTCAGAGTGACCAAAGTCGGGGCGGTGGGGGGCTACGTGGACGGCTACTACAAAGACGGCTTCCTTGACAGATACGAACGGGTATCCTCTTCGCTGAACATGGGCCAGCGGCTCCTCCTCGAAGGCAGGACGGAATCGAGCTTCTACGTGCCCACGGCCAACATGCTGGTGACCAGGGAAGCATTCGCAGCTGCCGGGGGTTTTAAGGCCGGGATGCACGTGGGGGAGGATGTCGATTTCTGCTGGCGCCTGAGAAATCTCGACTATACGCTCCTCTATATCCCCTTCGGCGGCGTCGCCCACAAGCACCGCAACCGGCTCGGCAGGATGCTGCAACGCCGCAACGAGTACGGGACATCGGAGGCCGTTCTCTACCGGACTCACCGGGAGAAAAGGAAGACTTTTTTAATCTCCGTTTGTTCCGGACTGTCCTTCCTGGCGTTTACCCTCGCCATCCTGCTGGTAAATGCCTGGCCGATTGCCCCGATGCTCATCCTGTTCGGACTCGACCTGTGGCACAGGTCCGCAACGCTGCTGAAATTTAATATGGAGCTCCCATTCCCGAAGGTAATCTATTCCACCTTCAGGAGCTATCTCTCCTTCTTCTATTTCGCCTTCTTCCACCTGGTGCGTTATTACCTGATTCCGATATTCGCCCTCGGCTTTTTATGGCACCCCCTGTGGTTTTTCGGCGGCCTGGCGATTATCTACACTTCTATCGTGGACTGCCGGGTGAAAAAGCCGAAACTGTCCTACCCCTTCTTTCTATTTTTCTACCTTCTAGAACACCTGGCCTACCAGGTCGGTGTTTTCTGGGGATGCCTGAAGCTAAAATATTTCGGGTCGTATATACTATCCTTTAGACGTGCTTGACACGAGAAAGAAAAATGAAGATAAGCAATCCAGGTAACTTCTACGGGACAGCCGCCGGACTAATCGGCAAAGCGCTGAGATACCGCTATGCCAGACTGAGGTCAGCCCCTTTGAAGCCCGAGGTGGTCAGCCTGGCCGTAACCAATCGGTGCAACTCCCACTGCATCATGTGCAATATGTGGAGGAGGTCTAAAGAGCACCCGAATATCAAGGATTTAGAGCTTGCCGGGAATGAAATTATCGATTTACTATCCCGGCCCCTCTTCTCGGAACTGGTCGAGCTCGACCTGACCGGCGGCGAGCCCCACCTCAGGGATGACCTGGTCGATATAGCGCTGGGCATAGCCGGCCTCAAGAAAAAATTCCTGCCCCATTTGAGAAGCATCGTCATTACGTCCAACGGCCTGCTGCCCGAAAGGATAATCGCCAACTATCAAAAAATTCTGGAGGGCCTCAGGGATACGAATATCGACCTGGTTACCGTCGCTTCCGTGGATGGCATCGGAGCCACCCACGATAAAATCAGGGGGACCAAAGGCGCTTTTAAACTGGCCGAAAAAACCATCGGCGGACTCCTTGAGCTCAGGGAGAAATACCCCAACTACTTCATCGGCGTGAAAACGACGGTTCTCCCGGAGAATATCGATAGCCTCGACGATATCCTTGAGTTCGCCATGAAAGAGAACCTGTTTACCATCATCTCGCCGGTCTTTTTCACCGAGACCAGGTTCAGAAACGCCGATAGTAGAGAGGTATTAGAGCTGGGACCCGCCGACTATGAAAAACTATTGGACTTTTACAATCGCCGCGAGTTGAATACAAACTACTTCTATTCGAGGATACGAAGCTTTCTATCTACCGGCCGGAAATCCTGGTCATGCACGGCCGCTTATAACTATATGTTCATCGAGTTCGACGGGACGGTGTACCCCTGCGAATTGCTCTCCGAGTCAATCGGCAACGTGAAAAAACAGAGTCCGGAAGAAATCTGGAACAGCGCTCAAGCACATTACTGGCGAACATGCATCGGAAAAACGGAGCAATGCCGGAATTGCATCGAGCCGGGTGCCGTCCGTTACAGCGCCTGCGCCGAGGGTTTAAACTATCTTAAGTTTCTATGGAAGCTCGGCAGGCAACAATACCAGGAGACTCTGCGCGGCGAGGGTTTTATAAAGTACCTCGATAGATGAATGTCATATTACCGGACAGCCTTTACAAAATATCTCGATAGATAGTGATTAATCGTATTTAATCACCCAGCGCCCTATTACTTTCCTGTCCAGTATGGCCTTCCGAACCTCATCGAGGTCGTCCAGCGTAATTAACCTGGTAATTAGCTTATCGGTCTTTAAGAGGCCGGTGTTCATAACTTCCATCAGACTGGGCAGGTCCTCCGTAGGGTGAGTCTCGCCGTACAGGGTGCCTTTTATCGACTTCGCGTGCAGCGGCGCATAGAAAAGAGGCACACTGGTAACCGAATCAATTGGTGCCACACCGGTAGCAACAAGGGTGCCGCCCGCGCGCAGGGCCCACCAGGCCTGTACCTGGGCTCCGGGGTCTCCGGTGGCCTCGATGGCAAACTCCAGTCCTGCGCCGCCGGTAAGCTCCTTGATGATGGGAATCGGGTCGCCTTTACTGGAATCGATGAAGTGAGTAGCGCCGAACTCCATAGCTATATCCCGCTTTGATACCTCCAGGTCGACGGCGACCACCGGGTTGCAATTACGCAGCGCCGCGAAACGGATGGCGTTCAGCCCGATGCCGCCACACCCCCATATCCCTATCGAGTCGCCTTCACGCGCTTGTGCCACATTAACGACACTTCCCCAGCCCGTGGCCACGGAGCAGCCGAGCTGGCAGAGTTGCTCGGGAGGCAGCTTGACGTGGTCGGGCACACGTATGGCACCAATATCAGGCATGACGCTGTGAGTAGCAAAACCGGCGATAAAGCTGCCCAGTCCGACCCTCTTGCCATCCTTATCGGTCAATCGTGAAGTACCGTCCAGGAGATTCCCTTCCTGGAAGAATTTTGCGCTCGTCTCGCACAGGTTAGGACGCCCCCTCCGGCACTGGAAACAGTACCCGCAGGGCACCATCCAGCACCCGATGACGCGGTCACCCGGCTTTAGCTTGGTCACACCCGGACCTACCTTCTCGACCACGGCACAGGCTTCGTGGCCGGGAACCATCGGAATATCCTGCGGTATGTGGCCCAGCCAGACAGAGGCGTCAGAATGGCAGAACCCGCAGGCCAGCATCTTTACCTGTACTTCGTGCTCGCGGGGTTCATCAAGTTCCAGCTCCTCAATCTTCATGGGTACCCCGTATTCCCGCAAAACGGCAGCTTTAATCTTCATTTTTATCCCCCCTTTTTGTCAAATCACCGCTAACCGGCGCAGTACTGGATATCAGCATTGGGATAGACGGCGACCTGTGCTCCAAGCTTATGCCTTTCTTGAAGCAGCTTCAGAACGTCACTCCATTTATGCACCAGTACCACTCTATCCGTATCTTCCAGATAATTCTTACTGGAAAGCTCGGGATATTCGCTGAAGATGATTAATCGGTTCACGTTCGGTGGTGGCTTCATCTGCAGTTTGAGCGCCCCGCCGATATCATTCCCGAAAGGCCCCATGAGGTAGTGGGTAATCTGCCCTTCCGGCGCATTGGCTATAAGAACGACATCGCCACCCTTTTGACTTACCGATGGGAAGGCGACCAGCAGGCCGGTAATGGCTTCGTTAGCCTTGGCGAAGGTATTCGCGATAACTATATCCTTGTTTCTGGCCGCCGGTGTGATATAGTGGGCCGCGGCTTCTTCAAGGGCGGCGGTATATGTCGGGGCGGGAGCGCCGGCGAAGATAGCCGCCGTCTCTCCCCACATATTGACGACGGCATCAATTTTTACATCCAGTCCGACGATGTCCGCCGCTTCGTTAATGTCCCGGCGGCGGGGATTATCTTCATAAGCGCCCATGCCCGTAACCGTATCCTTAACCTCGCCCGTCTTTGTGGATGTCCGGGAAGAGTGCATGGCTACTATCGTTCCGTAGGCCGCCACCCCCGGCAGCACTATCTTGCTGCCTCCGCCGAACCCGGCCATGATATGCGGTACGATGGAACCGATGCCTATTTTAAGGTCGCACTTCATTACCTCGGCATTTATGCGCACTTTAATGCCGCTGGAGGTCGTGCCCGCGTACACGCATTTCCCATACGGGGCATGATTATAAACCGGAAACCGCGCCAGGGTATCTTCTCCCAGCTTTTTTGCAAAGTCGAGGCGATTCATCGCCTGGTGGCAGCCGCAGGCGGCGATAAAGCGTATTTGATTATCTTCAATACCGGCGGCGGCCAGCTCCTCCAGGACATGAGGCACAATCTCCGCCACGCGCGTGACCCGCGACATATCGTCGAAGATGATAACCACCTCTTTTTTACCGCGGGCATACTCCCGCAGCGGCGGCATACCGATAGGACCGGCGATGGCTTGCTTGATTTCAGCCGGTTTCATATGCGGGCGGTTGTAGCCCGCCATGTTGCAGACTTCCACCTGCCAGCCCTCCGGGAAGGACAATTTCAATTCCCTGACGCCGTGCCAGGCGAGTTGCGGCAGCTCAATCGTATTCAACGAGTCAAACCCCCCTTACCAGACTCAAAATGGCAATACTAGACGCTCAGGCCCAGCGAATGTATGGCGAACTCATTATGCCCCAGCATCTCGGCCTTCGTTAACTTACCAGAGGCAACCTCAATAATTTCCCCGAAAATCCGCTCGCCGATAGTTTTTATTGACGCTTCGCCATCCAGTATGTCGCCGGCATTGATGTCGATATTGTCCTTCATACGCCGGTAGATTCCGCTATTGGACGAAACCTTTATCACCGGAGCAATCGGGGCCCCCAGCGGCGTGCCCCGTCCCGTGGTAAAAACGATGACCTGAGCGCCGGAGGCAATCATGCCCGTGTTGCTGACAGCATCATGGGCCGGGCCGTCCATAATTATCAATCCTTTTTCCGCCGGCTTCTCCGCGTAATCCACCACCTGCCTGACGGTCGAAGTGCCCCCCTTCAGAACTGCCCCCAGCGACTTCTCCTCAAGGGTGGTCAGCCCCCCTTCTTTGTTACCCGGCGACGGCTCCGAAGTGCGAATATCCACCCCCGCCCTCTTCGCCAGGGCTTCGGTGGCCGAGGTTATCTCCCGGATACGCTTTTCAATCCCCTCATCAGCCACCCTCCTGCCCAGCGCGTCTTCCGCGCCAATCATTTCCGGCGTTTCCGTAAGTAATACGGTGCCGCCTTCGGTTACCAGTATGTCAGCAGCGACTCCCACGGCGGGGTTGGCCGTCAGGCCCGACAGGGTATCCGAGCCGCCACAGTTGGTGCCGATGATAAGCTCGGAGATATCCACCGGCTCACGCCCGGCCGCAGCCGCTTCTTCCAGCAGCCCGGCTGCCAGCACTTTGCCCTTCTCAACCGTGGCGTTGGTGCCGCCCTCGGCCTGGATACTCAATATCTCAAACCGCTGACCCCTTTTGGATATCTCTCCGGCTATCAGCTCCGGCGTGATTAACTCGCACCCAAGGCCGACCAGTAATACCCCGGCCACATTGGGATGGCTGCAGAAACCAGCCATGGTTTTTATAATGTGTTCTTTCTCCTTACCGAGATGTCCACAGCCATGAGGGTGGGTAACGCTGACCGTTCCGGGTACGGCCCGGCTTATCATGTCGGCCACTGACGAGGCACAGATTACCGTGGGAAACACCAGCACGTGGTTCCGCGTCCCGACACTACCGTTCCTCCGGCGGTATCCCATGAAGTTCACGGCCTGTCCCCCCTCCCCCTTAAGCCTTCGACGTTATGTAGATGCACGTGCTCTCCCTTCTTTATGCTCGCCGTGGCCTGCCCGATTGTCTCCCCGTATTTAATTATCCTCTCACCCCGCCCGATATCCCGAAGCGCAAATTTATGCCCGAAGGGAATCGACTGCAGGAGTACTATCTTTACCGCGCAATCCGCTACTTCAACGTCGATACTATCGCCGCTTTCCAGCGGTCGCACCGCCGTGGCTACATTATCATTCTTATGTAACACGAGCGCACTTAGCGACACTGGTTACTCCTCCGCGCTATTTCTCCTGAGAACATAACAAAACAATTATTACAGGGCGGTAACATTAATTTCAAATCGACCCTAGTAATTCTACCATTTTTCCCCGAATATCGCCCGTAAGGCAGTACCGAAGCCGCCGCAGACTCTAATTGAAGCCGATTTTTACGAATCGTTTACATAACGTATCGCAATATTAATTAAATATTTACCAGCCCGATGTTATATTTTTGCCACATGGCAAATTCTTTAAGAACTGGCGGGAACCCGTTGCCCTGGTTTTTTTACGCATAGAGAAGGCGGTGGTGATATGAAAAATATCCTCCCAGGTGCAGGTAACAAACTGAAGGTAAGAACAAAACTGATTATCGGCTTCTCCGCGATTTTAGTCCTCCTGTGGCTGATTGTCGTATATGCGGGGGACAGTTTCGGTAACCTCAACAGACAGTTCAGCGCCGTGGAAGAGGATATTATTCCGGACACTATCGCCATGACCGAAGTGGAAACGATATCCAGCGAGATATACCACGATGTTACGGAATATCTTTATTATGATATAGAAGAAGCCAAGAGCAACGCCCAACTCAAACTGAGTCGCCTTGAAGAAATCGGTTTGGAATACCTGCCGGTAACGGCACTCCCCGGAACAGTAGAGCACGGCAAAGACCGCATACTGGCCGGGAAAATATCTGACTTCTATTTCTCTGCCACCTGGATAATCGACCTGAAAGAACGCGGGGCAGATTACACTAAACTACTGGCGCGTGACCGTACCATGTGCCTGCCGGCATTGCTCTCCATGCAGCAACGGGCCGGCGAGTTAAAAGCGGCCAGTATCGCAGAGTTGACAACGGCAAAAGCAGCCTTCGAGAAAGCGTATACCAGCGGCGTACGCTCAACCTTTATCAGTGCCGGTTTTCTTACCCTCCTGGCCATCACCGCTGCCATTATCGTGACAAGGTCAATCGTGCAGCCGCTACATACCCTGCGCAAAGGGACCGAGATGATTGCCAAAGGCAAGCTTGATTATAAAGTCGGCACCGATGCCAGGGATGAGATAGGGGGACTTTCAAGAGATTTTGACCAGATGACACAGAGCCTCAGCACCAGCATGACATCAATAGATAATCTTAACCAGGAAATCGCCGAGCGCAAGCGGTCTGAGGAAAAACAGCAGGCAATTATAAAAACAGCCCTTGATGGTTTCTGGATCTGCGATTTAGAAGGTAGATTTATCGAAGTCAACGACTCATATTGTAAGATGACAGGTTATACTCGCGAAGAGCTACTTGAAATGTCTATTCAGGACATTGAAGCCATAGAAAAGCCTGAGCGAACAGCGCAACGTATTAAAAAAATAGTGGAGCATGGCTCAGACCGTTTCGAGACGCAGCATAAACGAAAAGACGGCAAGATAATTAATATGGAAATTAGTGTAAATTATCTGAATATAGGTGAAGGGCAAATGTTCGTATTTGTCCGCGACATCACC
>DAOUEB010000148.1:0-12767 GCA_034430675.1 Dehalococcoidales bacterium | reverse complement strand
CCGGCCGAGAGTGCGACATAGGCAAACACCGAGGCTACGATGACGAAAGCGATGAGGATAATGGCTGTTTCTATTCCGGTGATGCCTCGCTGGTTCCTGAATACCCTTTTCACAAATCTGTGCATCACGATTTCCTCCCCTGCGACGGCATGGATATATCCAATCTACCTCTAATTGCTGATAGTGACTACGAGACCATCCCCAATCTTGGTGTGTCATTTTCCTAATAATCGTCTGGGGGCATTATTCAATCACAAAGTAAGGAATTCCCTATGACAAAATGGGGGGTAGCATCCATGGTAATTTGGGGGTGAAATGGCAGAATCAGAAGCAGATACCTGTAATTCTTAGCCAAATGGCAAAAATATAATTAAATTTTATGATATTTTAATGGTATATTTATGAATTTTTATTAATCTCTTTATACATCTGGCCTACAATCATAAGTAGTTGTTAGCTGAGAGGTGCGGGAGGTTGCGGGGAGGATAGAGTAGAAAAGGTATAAAGGGAAAGGCGTTAATATGTTGCAGGAAAAGTCAGAAACCGTAAGCTTGTACGTAGTGGAAGAGCAGGAAATCTACCGGGAGATGTACCGACATATCCTGCCGAACCGGACCAATATTGAAATACTGCGGGTTTCGGAAAACGGCGAGTCCGGAGCTATGGAGAGGGCGGTATCTGAACTTTGCCCCGACGTCATGTTATTGAGTGTCAAAAAGCTTGATATAGATATTATTGAAGAGCTGGAGAGGATCAGGAATAGCTATCCCAGGATGGGGATAGTTATTTTAATTATATTTTACAGTTCACAGGACATTGAACTGTTACGAAGGCTGGCGGTCTGCGGAGAAAGCGGTATGGCGCTTTTCTTAAAGCAATCCCTGGATAAAGTCGACCAGCTGTGCCGGATGATTCTGGCGGTTAGCCAGGGGCAGGTTATTCTCGACCCGCCGCTGGCTACTTTTATGTTCGCCGGAAAGCCGGAGAGCCCCTTCCTGAAGCAGCTCACTACCCGCGAGCTGGAAATCCTCGGCCTACTCTCGCAGGGATATACCAACTCGGCTATTGCCAAGACTCTCTTTATCGATATCAAGACGGTGGAGCACCACCTGAACAGCATGTACAGCAAGCTCAAGGCAGACCCCGATTATAATTCGAAACACCTGAGAGTCAGCGCCGCCCGGCTTTACCTGGAAACGATGGGCACCCTGTATCAGAAAGAAGAAACGCTCGTACGTGCCGGGGAACGATAAGGACCTTACAGTAGATAGATAACCAGTTCCTTGATATTCCAGATGACAACCAGGGACAGGAGGGCTATCGACGGCCAGAGAAGCCTGCCCGGCATCAGCCAGGCGATGAGGACCGGGATAGCCAGCTTGAACACCAGAAGTAACGCGGGAATTTGAACGAGGTATCTGATGAAGGGATTTAATTCAGCCAGGCCGAGGTTTATCGCCAGGACTGTCAGAGTCAGGTCAAACTGGCTCAGGAGAATAAAGGAAGCCTTTTCCGCGGTGCACTTCCTAAATGTCGCCGTAGAACCCCACCAGCTGGTTTCCATTCCGGTAATTACCCGCCCTTCACGCAAGTATTAAACAAACCGTCCGTATGTCACCGTCCTTATAGTAGAACAATTAACTCCGCTATAACAAGCAAACTTGCTATCCCACTGTCTTTTTTTACCTCTCCCACGTTTTTATCGGCTCGTAAGAAGCCCTCCACTTGATATCGAACCCCCCTCCCTTCCACGTACCCTGCATCTCCTCCATAGCAGCGGCGAATTCAGGGCTTTTAGCGAAAGCATCCATGGCTTCTTTGCTCTCGTACTCGTAAAGGGCCAGGTATCTGGCCTGGTCCTTACTTTCACCCACCAGCTGGTAACGGGTCACTTTCTTCATGCCTTTGAACTTGAACAATAAAGGGATATGAACCTCGTTATACCATTCGTTGAATTTCGCTTCGTTCTCGGCGGGGCATTCGGTGGCGATGATGTTCAGTATCATACCTTCGGCCATTTCAGTTTCTCCTTTCAAGCGGTCAAGCTTATAATAATTTTATGACTCCGACTTTGTCAAAAAAGTAGCCTGTCTTTCATTTGACTTTATTCTGTAGCCGAAATAGACTGACTATAGCCCGATTTTAAAAAATAAGAACCTGTATAAGGAAGTAATCTTGAAAGCTGCAATATGTTACGAATTTGGCAAGCCCCTGGTGGTAGAAGAGGTAGGTATTGACCCGCCGCAGAAGGGTGAGGTGAAGGTAAAGCTGGCCGCGACAGCCATCTGCCATAGCGATATCCATGATATCAGGGGTGACCTGGGGGGTGAGTTACCTTTATTGCCTGGCCATGAAAGCGCCGGCTATGTTGAAGAGGTGGGCAAAGGAGTTACTTCGGTAAGACCCGGCGACCCCGTGGTGGTGTCGCTTCTGTCATCCTGCGGGAATTGCCGTTACTGCCGTACGGGTCGTTCTCACCTGTGCAGCGCTACGTGGCCCATAGACAAAGAGAGTCGCGTTCGGGACAAGAAGGGACAATTTATCAGGAAATCGGTTAGAGTTGGCGGCTTCGCTGAATACGTTGTTGTGCTCGAATCGCAGGTAGTTAAGATACCTGCAGATATGCTTCTGGATAGGGCTTCGCTCCTGGCCTGCGGAGTAATCACGGGATTCGGTTCGGTGGTCAACCGCGCTAAAGTTGAGGTGCTTAGCAGTTGTGTTATCATCGGCACGGGAGGCGTCGGCCTCAATGCCGTCCAGGGTGCGGCAATCTCCGGCGCTTACCCTATCATAGCCGTGGATGTATCGGATTCCAAGCTAAAAGCCGCCAAATCTTTTGGGGCCACCCATACGGTAAACGCGGCGAAGCAGGACCCGGTAGAGGCGGTGAAGAAGTTGACGGACGGGGTTGGGGCCGATTATGTTTTTATAACGGTAGGCAGTACTGACGCCATACTCCAGGGCATTTTCATGTCGGGGCCGCGCGGTATG
The DNA here is from genome assembly GCA_034430675.1 of Dehalococcoidales bacterium. Classification (GTDB taxonomy): domain Bacteria; phylum Chloroflexota; class Dehalococcoidia; order Dehalococcoidales; family RBG-16-60-22; genus JAFGPF01. Next base: position 9,776 of record DAOUEB010000148.1, on the reverse strand, counting down.
ATTGTCATGGTAGGCCTGCCGAAATTTACCGACACGATTGCTTTCTCGCCCTTATTTTTCATCAAGGATGAGAGGATGCTTACCGGCAGCTACATGGGCACCACGGAGTTGCAGACGGCTATCCCCAAAATGGTCGAGCTTTACAAGGCGGGGATTCTCAAGCTGGACGAGCTCATTACCGGCCGGTATTCCCTGGAGCAGATTAACGAGGCTATAGAGTCGGTGGAGAGGGGCGAAGCGCTGCGCAACGTAATTATGTTTAAGTAGTATGTTTGCCTCACCTCCGCCCCTCGTAAATGTCTATTCCCACCCGTTCCGCCCTCTTATCATCGGCGGCTTATCCCACGAGTTATCACCCCATCCCAAAAGGGGAATGCGAAGCGGGAGGGGTAAGGGGTGAGGTAAGTTTATCAACCAAATGCAAATAAAACCATGCTTGAGTTTCAATCGAATATCGCCAGATGTTATAATGAGACCGTTTTTATTTTCAGGAGGAAAAGATGAGTAGTGAAAAGCAAGCCGTAGTCGAAACGAAAGTAGGAAAAGTAGAGGGCAGCTATCAGGACGGACTCTACGTGTTTAAAGGGATCCCCTACGCCGTGCCGCCCATCGGGGAGCTGCGCTGGATGCCCCCTCAGCCCGTAAAGCCGTGGGAAGGCGTGCGACCGACCAAGAGTTTCGGGCCGATTGCCCCTCAGAATCCTATGGAGGGCGGGCTGATAATGCAGGTTGAACAGGTCCAGGATGAAGACTGTCTATTCCTGAATATCTGGACGCCCGGACTTGACGATGCCCGACGGCCGGTGATGGTCTGGATTCACGGCGGCGCCTTTACCATAGGCTCTGGCTCGGACCCCATGTATGATAGCGGCAGTCTGGCTGCCCGCGGCGATGTGGTTCTCGTGACCATCAATTACCGACTCGGCATGCTGGGTTTTCTGAATCTAAAAGAAGTAACCGGCGGCAAAATTCCGGCTACGGGGAACGAAGGCCTCCTTGACCAGGTAGCTGCCCTGAAATGGGTGAAGGATAACATCGCTGCTTTCGGCGGCGACCCCGCTAATATCACCGTCTTCGGCGAATCGGCCGGCGGCATGAGCATCGGATGCCTCATGGCGATGCCTTCGGCAAAAGGCTATTTCCACAAGGGCATACTGGAAAGCGGCGTCGGCAGCACGGCGGGCCCGTTGGACGAGGCGGCAGGTGTCGCCGGACAATTCCTTGAGCTTGCCGGTATCAGCGGCGATAATGTTAAAGCGCTGAGGGCGCTGACGGTTCAGCAGTTACTTGATGTCGAGATGAAACTGAGGACCGGTAAGGCCGGCCCCGGTGAGATAGCCAAGATAACGGCCACGGCGCCGGTAATCGATGGAGAAGTAATTCCGGACGTGCCTAATGAGGTCGCCAGGCGCGGTTCCGCTAAAGACATTCCGGCGATAATCGGCACCAATCTCGAAGAGTGGAAACTTTTCGGGGCGATGCAGCCGGGTATAAATAAGCTGGATGAGGCTGAGTTGGTAAACCGTCTCAGCGTATTTATGCCGGCGGAGAGTGCGCGGGGACTGGTAAAGACATACCGTGAAACCCGGGAGAAACGGGGTGACGCGACCACCCCGGCCGAACTTCTATCGGCGATTAATACCGACCTTATGTTCCGCATGCCTGTCCTTGGACTCGTCGAAGCCCAGCGTGACAACGGGCAGCTTGCCTACAACTATCTCTTTACCTGGAAATCGCCGGTGATGGGTGGTGCTCTGGGCGCCTGCCATGCCCTGGAAATCGGCTTCGTCTTCGGCATGTACGACGATATGTTCTGCGGCAGCGGACCGGATGCGGATAAGCTCTCACGGTGTATTCAGGATGCCTGGGTGGCTTTTGCCCGCACCGGTGACCCCTCCTGCGAGAGTATCGGCAAGTGGCCTGTTTACGGGAACAACCGCATGACGATGATGCTGGGCAAAGACTGCCACGTGGAAGAGGCGCCCTATGAGGAAGAGCGCCGCGCCTGGGATAAGGTCTCTCATAAATCGGCTATGCCGTGATGATAAGACTGCCTATACCGGCTCCAGCCTGACATCCAGCACAGCAGGTCGTCCACTCTGCACCTGCTGGAGGGCTTCTTTCAGAGCCGGCAGGATGTCGGCGGGGTCTTCCACGGTGCGTCCGTAGGCGTTGCAGGCCCGGGCAATCGTGGCGTAATCGGGCGGGGTGGATATATCAGCGCCCATGTTGTCCACATCGTACTTCTCCCTGAAAAGCCCCTTGATGGCTCCGTAGCCCTGGTTATCATAGATGATGGCCAGGTACGGGGCGTTGTAGAGAGAGGCCGACCATAGAGATGCCTCCGGGCAGCCGTAGATAAAAGCTCCGTCGCCCATAAGACTGATAACAGTCTTGTCCGGGGACGCCAGCTTGACCCCCATCGCCGCCCCCGGCGCCCAGCCGATACAGCCGCCGGCGCAGGACAGCAGGGTGCCCGGCTGGCTGTGGTGTATCAGGTGCGCCACGATGGCCGACGGCGATATCGTCTGATTTACTATTATAGTGTCATCATCGATTACTTCATCTATGCAGCGACTGAGCCAGTGGGCGGAAATCGGCTTACGGTCGGCATGGCTCATTGCCAGAGCCTGCCACTCGCTTTCCAGCTTATTATGCTCCGCTTCGTAATACTCGAAGCGTTTGCATAGCTGCTGTCGTTTTTCGGGGGTTAATTTCCTATTAATTATATTGGTAAGAGCTGTTATCGCCTGGCTGGAATCGGCCTTGATGAGGATATCGGGTTTCCTGCCCCATAAAGGAACGCCCTTCTTAATCGTATCGATATCGATGTGGATTATTTTCGCGTCCTTTTTTGGCACGGTGGGCGGCGATGCGTAATGCATATCATAGTCGATAGCTAAAATAACATCAGCGGTCGTCAGCAGGGGATTACCATATCCGACGGTCGCCGAGAGATATACCGCCAGCGGGTGCGTGTTGGGGAAATTTACTCTGGTATCGGTGGTGAGCACCCGTGCGCTCAATGCCTCCGCCAGCTTTACCAGTAAGTCGACTGAATGAAAGTTCCTGCCGGAGTAACCGGTTACTATCAGCGGGTTTTCGGCGTTAATCAGTATCTCCGCCGCCTTATCCAGAGCACTGGCGTCGGCCTCTGGCGCTCGCTCCCTGGCAGCCCCCGATGCTTTACTTTTTGGAGCCTCGCCTTTGTCCCAGAAGACCTCCCGCGGCAGGCTCAGGTAAACCGGCCCGCACGGCTCGGTGGTAGCGATGCTGAAGGCTTTATTAAGCGTATCGACGAGGTTCTCGCCGGCGGTAAGCTGGTGGTCCCACTTGACAAAGTTGCGCACCATCGTACCCTGGTCGAAGGCTTCACCGCGCCAGTTGACGCGTTCCGGGGGTCCCTGGGTCTCGGTGAAAAACACCACTGGTACCCTTCCCCACTGGGCGTTGTGCAGGGCACCGCCTATCTGTAATGTGCCCAGCTCGGAGTGCACCGAGACCACCTGCGGTCGTCCTGAAGCCATGTAGTTGCCGTGGGCGGCCGTCATGGCCACGAACTCGTCGAGGCAGAGTATGCTTCCGGGGGTTTGCTGGCCGGATGCGCGGTATCTGGATATCGTTTCCAGCACGGGAACGTTATCGATTCCCGGATTGAAGAAAACGTACTCGACGCCGTTGGCATTCATAACGTCGATGAGTGCTTTGATATTGCCGTATTCTTCCATGTCAGGTCCTCACTTCTTTAAGGTTCGACCACCGCGTACATGTTCTTTTCGTTAATCTCGATGATGCGGTTCATCCGCTGCAGGTCCAGCTTGATAACGCCCGGTCCGGTGGGGTCGCAGTAGGGGCCCCAGCCCGTGCTCGAAGCCTTGAACTGGAGGCCGCATTTATTGCATAGCCTGACTATCGCCTGGACTTCCGCGGTGTCCTTGGGGAGGGTCACGGCTTCGAACCTGGGCACGAACTTGTCGGTCTTGGCTACCAACCCGGAACGCCAGGCGTAGGAGTCCAGAACCGCCGGCTCGTCGGAGATATTGTCCGGCCCCACCACGTCCTCGAATGCCCGGTAGATGTCCTTCGTTAAAGCCATACTGGACTCCGTTTTTTCATGATTATCGTCTACTTCCTGTACACCCCGTATTCTTTGGCGGCCTCCACCATGGCGCGCAGGTTTTCGGGGTTGCCTTTATCGACATGGGCGCCGCCGGCCAATATGTACCCGCCGCCCGGGGCGCAGGTCTCGATGAGCTTGCGGCAGTATTCCTTAACGTCTTTCGGTGTGCCGGTAATCATTAATGAAGTAGGCACGTTCCCGGAGATGCAGCATTTGTCGCCGAGGACTTTCTTGGCCCTGGCCATGTCCGTCTTGTCGAACAGCCAGGAAACCGCACCCTTGGGGAACTCGTTGACGCTTTCCAGTCGGGTATTGTAGCTTCCCTCGGCGAACAGGGTTACCAGGATACCCTCCTCAACCAGGGCGTTGATGACTTTCCTGAGGGATGGCCAGTAGAAGGTATCGAATTGTTCGTCAGACATCCAGCCGTCAGCGCCTTTATGCAGGGGGAACATCGCCATCAGTCCCCGGCTGGCATTGACCGAGGCTATCACGGAATCAATCATCAGTGTTGTTATTACTTCGATTCCTTCAAGGAGCTTGTCCGGCTGGCGGAACATATCAAAGAATATTCCCTGGGTGCCCCGCAGCGTGTCGCCGATAACGTCGAAGGGCGCTTTGGCAAAAGCCCCCATCGCCGACGTGAATCCGGCTTCGCGACCTTTTCGACCGTATTCGCCCATAACTTGCATGTATTTCGCGAGCTCGTTGCCGATATCGATAAGCGTCTGCTGGGACTTCCGGACCTCAGGATTGGCGTAAGCCATGAAATGCATGGACGGCAGCTCGATGATATTCGTCCACGGTGTCAGCATCCTCCATGACTCGAATGCCCCGAAAATACGGGGCATGTAGACCCTCATCCAGAAATCGGAGGGATTTTTTATCAGGGTGTCGTATTCATCGGCTTTCATGTACTCGCCTTCGACGAACTGGATTCCCACGTAGTCCTTGGAAAGTCCATGCCCCGGCCATTTGTACAGCTTGTAATCGAGCAGGTCGTACACTCTTCCGGGAAGTATCATGCCGGGACTGGCGAAGATATCCAGGTCAGCGAAATCCTTGTTAAACTTATCGCATGCTTCCGTGAGCTTGTCGTAGTCATACATGCAGGTGTAATAATCGATGCCGTAATAATAGGCGGGCATAGCCCCGATGGGCAGGGAAACGGGCACCCTGTCTGGCTCTCTGACGTCATAGACATCAATCATCCTCTGGACTCTCTGTTTGTAGGCTTTTTCGGCATCGGCACTGGCGAACTTTACGCCTTCCGCGTCGAGCCACCACTTAAAACGCTGTTCTCTTTTCTCCTGCGGGGTCATCTCTTCCCATTTTTTCCCCGTCATTAATTAGCGCCTGTCCTTTTCTGAATTAAGAATGTAAATGCGGCCTCAAAAGGCATACCGTTAAATTATACCAGCGCAGCACGGATTATTACAAAAGCCGTTCGGGTTATTTATACCTGGCCGTTTCGGGGTCGGAATTCCTGAAATGGGCGATGCGGATGCGTTTCATCTTGCCGTTTTCATCGAGGTTGTACATCACCCAGTTGGTCATGATGGTGATATCGCCCTTCTTCCACTGCTGACCCGATGCTGGGACATCCTTGAAGGTGTGGAATTCCGTATAGAGTTCGACGAATACCAGGTCGCCCTCTGCCATGAAGTCGCCGAGTTCCAGTACCTCTCTCGTGTGCTCGTGGAGGGCCTTGTAGTTCGCCGCAAACTCCTCGGGCCCGTGCAGGGTACGGGCGGGAAACTGGGGCCCGTAGGCGTTATCGAAGTACTCCACCGTGATGTCCGGCGCGAAGTAGCCTGTGACTTTATCGTACCTCTTGTTGTTGAAGTGGTCGACGTATTCCAGGTATTGCTCTCTATTCATTACATACCTCCATTCCTCAGTCTGTTTCCTCAAAGGGCCTGCCTTCTGGAAACTATTTCCTGCTATATTAATACTTTTACGGGTATTCATCAAATCCAGAATCGTGATTTGACCCCGAATCTGGACCACGGGTATAATTACTGCAAAACGGGTAAAAAGGAGCAATTGATGGCCAGAGGCTACATGGGAAAATTGTTATTCGTGAATCTCTCTACACGTGAGTTGAAAGACGAGCCGCTTGATGAGAACATGGGCAAAGATTTTATCGGTGGTTACGGTATCGGTGCCAGGATTCTTTACAGTCGACAGAAGGCTGGGGTGGACCCCCTGGGACCGGAGAATACCTTTGGCGTGCTCACGGGGCCGCTAACGGGTAGTCCGGCCACGTTCGGTGCGCGTTACTGCGTCGTCGCCAAATCACCGCTCACCGGCGGCTGGGGAGATGCCAACTCCGGAGGGCATTTTGGCCCTCATCTCAAGTTCTCCGGCTATGACGGCGTATTCCTTACCGGCATTTCGGAAAAGCCGGTCTACCTGTTGCTCGACAACGGTAAAGCCGAATTGAAAGATGCTTCTCAATTCTGGGGTAAGACCACCTATGAAACGGAAGATACTCTCGAAGCGCAGTACGGCCCGACAGCTAAAGTCATCAGCATCGGCCCCGCCGGAGAGATTGTATCTCTATGCGCCTGTATTATATCCAATAAGGGAGACGCCGCCGGGCGTTCCGGCATCGGCGCGGTCATGGGCTCCAAGAGGCTCAAGGCAATCGTGGCCAGGGGAGAACTGAAGGTGCCCGTGTTCGACCTTGAGGGTGCCAACAACCTGCGCAAAGAGCACATAACGGAAGCGAAAGAGTTCCTGGAGCATTTCGGCGTCTACGGCACCAGCGGTCACGCTGATGCTTCGGCGCACAGCGGCGATACCCCCGTTAAAAACTGGGGCGGCATCGGCGTTAATGAAATTCCGGATGCTTCCGGGCTTAAAGGCGATAATATGATAGCCAATCTGGATAAGCGAAAGGGCTGCTGGCACTGTCCCGCGACCTGTAAGGCCAGCCTTAAAGCGGGGGTGGAGTACCCGTACCCGGCCGGCAATCACCGGCTGGAATACGAGACTATCGGAGCTTTCGGGGCTAACTGCTGCAATACCAATGCCGAGTCGATAGCCATGGCCAGCCATCTCTGTAACGCCTACGGCTTCGATACCATCTCGGGTGGGAGCATCGTCGCCTTTGCCATGGAACTATACGAGCACGGCATCATTACCAAGAAGGATACGGACGGCATTGATTTAACCTGGGGCAACCCCGACGGGCTGGTTGCCATCACCGAGAAGATGGTCAAGCGGGAAGGACTGGGTGATATCCTCGCCGACGGCGTAAAAATAGCCGCCGAAAAAATAGGCAAGGGCGCCGAGAAATATGCGGTGCATATCGGCGGGCAGGAACTGGGCATGCACGACCCCAAGGCCAGCTTCTTCGGCGAAAGGATGACGATGGCCATGTACCACATGGATGCCACCCCCGGCCGCCACACCACCGGCTTCGGGCCGAGCCAGTTCGCGCAGTATGTCAGCAGCGCCGCCGGACTCTGCATGCACGGCGGCTTGGCCGGCAACTCGACCAAATATATATCCGGGTTCCTGAAATACGTCACCGGCTGGGACCGCTCTATGGATGAGTTGCTCAAGAACGGCGAGAGGATTGCCGTTATGAGGCATGTCTTTAACCTTCGCGAAGGCGATAATCCGCTGGAGCGCTTTGTCCATCCCAGGATACCGGGTATCCCACCGCAGACGGAGGGCCCGCTCGCCGGTGTCACCAGGGATATGGAGGCGCAGGCTTACTGGAACCTCGGTGCCCTCGATTGGGACCGGTTTACCACCAAACCCAGCCTGAGCAAGCTGCAGGAACTGGGACTTGACGACGTGGCTGATGAACTCTATCCTCCCGAGGAACGTCAGCGCGGATTCGGACCACCACCCGGATAATATGGCATAGAAATGCGATATTGAAAAATAGCGTCGTAGAAAGTGGCGACCCCGGGGGGTCTGCGGTAGTAAGCACATTCAGGGCGCACCTTATTTTAGATACGTCATGCCTGCCCCGAAATTATGATAAAATAGGAGGGTAGGGAAATGACAAAAACAAGCAAGCTAAGAGAATACGGTCTAAAGGCTGCGGAAGTAGCTAAAATAATCATTGAGCCTGAATTAAAGACGCCTACACCGCAGCGTGCGGTTACAAAATACCCGGATTGCTTCCCCAATTCTGTAAAGCACACAATCCTACCAGGGCAAGAAGAATACTATTTCGCGCTTTCTTGTGTCCAGGCCGCACTTGAAATGATACCGAAAGCAGAACCGATTTTTGACAGTATTCTTAATCAGCTTGAAACCCCCGGCTGCCAAAAGCTAGAGAAAAAGAATTTGTTTGATAAATTCCTATCGCTATATACGCAAAGGCGGCATTTTCTACGTTTAAGGATATTGCCAAGAATCGTTGTTATGCTACCATGTTTTTTAAGCAATCGCGATTTTAGAGCGCTTTATAGGCTTATTCAGCAATTCATTACACAGGTATATAACCGTGACCCGGATAATCCGAGAATACTCGGAAGTCACATACTACGGATAGCTATACTTCATTACGCCAAACTCTGCAATTCAGGACAAGGACCATACGAATATGACCAGCAATACCGACCATTAAGCGCAGAAGTGGCGAAGATACGACCTAAGACTAACCCGGGTAGAGCGGCAAAAAGACAGTACGACCATGCTATGAACGGATATAAGAAGCGCACAGACAAATACTATCGTAATGGAGCGCATAAATACCTACTTGGCCGTGTTATATGTAGTAGTGTTAGTGAAGCTGAAAGCAAATTGAATCTTGACCCTGGGCAACTTCACACAGAGTATTATAGGGAACCCTGGGATGATATTATGGGCTATTTGAAAAGCTAACTGCTAATATTCTTAGAGGCATTAAAAGCGGGCAAATTGCCCGCTTTTTTATTGATGTACATTTTTCCCCCATAGTATAGGCTTATTTTTGAAGCTAAACTATTAGTAGAACAATGAATAATAAACTATTTATCGCTTACGATTTAACCCTGGGGCAAACGGTTAGGCTAGAACGGATATCACGGAGCTGGCGACAAATAGACCTAGCTTCAATGGCCGGTGTTCAATTAGCTGATATCACAGCCGTTGAAAAGGATAGGTACCTTTCAAAAAATCGCAAAAACAAGATATTACAGACTTTAGGCTTAAGTGAGGCGGAAAGTGCCAAATACTAAATCGTCACGACCACTCTCAGATTTCCGCCTTGATGGAATACGGTACGGTAGCAAGCCATCGGCACCGGATAGCTTTATCTTGGGGCTGATTCGTAAAGCACTAAAAATGCCAGTGCAGGAAGTAAACAGGGAGAGCCGCCAGTGACTATCACGCAGCTAACGCCCTTGAAACTCTTAACGCTTGGGTACGCCGTCATACCGTCTGGCGGCGGGGAAACTGCCAAGCCGGTCGGAATTAGCGCATAAAGGGGGACGTCAGTGGTGACCAAGACAAAAGACGATAAGGTGCTTGATACCCCGGCGGAACCTATGCCGGAGCCGGAACCTGAACCCGAATCCCAGGACACCATTGAACGTAGAGCGTTAACAGACCTGGGCAACGCGGAGCGATTCGTTTCTACATGGGGTCACATGGTGCGCTATTCTTACGAGCGCAAAAAATGGCTAACCTACACCGGCAAACAATGGGA
>DAOUEB010000147.1:0-46181 GCA_034430675.1 Dehalococcoidales bacterium | reverse complement strand
CGATTTCCAGCAGGGTCATGCGATGCGGCGGGTTGAAATAGTGCGTGCCCACGACCATTTCCGGCCTTTTGCCGGCCTCTGACATTTCGGCGATGCTTAACGAAGACGTGTTCGTAGCGAAAACGCAGTCGGCCGGGCATAACGCGGTGACCTCTTTCAGGACGCTCTTTTTCAGGTCCATTATCTCGGGCACCGCTTCTATGATGATTTCGGCGTCCTTTACCGCCTCTTTAAGGTCGACGAGGAATGTCATCCGACTCATGTAGTCCTTCTTGGCTTCTTCCGTCAGGCGGCCCCGGCTGATTCTTCTATCGTAGTTTCCTTCTATTAGCTGGAGACCTTTCTCTAGGAACTTCTCTTCGATGTCCCGGATTTTCACATCGTACCCGGCTTCGGCGGCCAGGGCGCCTATCTGCGCCCCCATGGCACCGGCCCCGAGCACGGTGACATTCTTTATCTCTTTCATGACTTACAGCCTCTTTCCGTTAAAAATCGTTGCGGTTAGTTGAGCCGTTTATTTCACCGGCTCAAAGGCGTAGTAAACCCTTTCGCGTATCTTGGTTTCTTTCTTGACCTCAATCGGGTGCGAGGGAACATCGAATACCACAAACTTGACCTCGTCTCCTTCTTTAAGCTCACCTTCTTTGCAGTTGATGATACGCGCCAGCAGGTGCTTGAGAGGGGCTCCCTCGCCGAAGGTAAGCCAGGCCATGATTAGCGGGGACGGGAAGCCGATGGGAGCGCCGGCCTGTGTCTCGGTGAACGTAACCACCTTGGCTCTCTGTGGCAGTTCCACCCACTCCAGTTCATCGGACCAGCACCTGGGGCATATTACTCCCGGAGGATAGGCAATGTGTCCGCACTTCTGGCATTTGGTGGTGGTGAATTTACCTGCCCGCAGATTATCGTAAAACGGGTAGATACGGTTAAACTCTTGGCATTCGAACGGCCACATATCCATTTCCGCTATATAGGTGCCGTCCAGGGCGGGCGTTCCTACAATCTCTGCTTTATTTTCATCAGCCATTTCTCTTCTCCTTATGTAAAACTATGGTGTCTTCTATTCAACAGGTTCCCGGCCGTAGATGACTACGGTATGCTGGGCGCAGGTGCCGCTCAGGTTATGCGCCAGGCCGAACCTGGCGTCTTTGACCTGGTGAATGGCACGGCCCTGCAACTGCTTGCAGATTTCAAGCGATTGGCGCGCTCCGGAGGCCCCGAAGGGATGCCCGTACACGAGGAGACCGCCGTCGGTATTCGTCGGAATTTCACCACCCATATTGATGGCGCCTGATGCCACAAATGGGCCGCCCTCTCCCTTCTTGCAGAAACCGAGCTCTTCCAGCTCGATAATCTCGGAGATGGTGAAGCAATCATGGGTCTCGGCAACATCGATATCTTTAGGGGTAATCTGGGCGTTCTTGAAAGCCACCTCGGCGGCTATTTTCAGATGCGGCCACTCAGCGAGTGTTTCACCCGGCCAGCCGGCCGACATACTGTGGGAAGCATGTTGTCCCGTGCCACGGACATAGACATGCGACCTGTCTGATAGTTCTTTAGCGCGCTCTTCCGACGCAATGATAACCGCCGAAGCCCCGTCGGAAAGCGGACAGCAATCATACAGGCCGAACGGGTCGGCAATAATCCGCGCCTCCAGCGCTTGCTCCATCGTCAGCGTTCTGCCACCGAAATGGGCGTTCGGACTGTCCGTCCCGTAGTTATAGTTGGTTACGGATACATGGGCCATCTGTTCCTTGGTCGTCCCGTAGCGTTTCATGTGCATCCTGGCAATCATGGCGAAGAAAGGCGGCGGCACTCCCAGACCCATAGCCGAGTCCCAGTCATGGTCGTTGACTGCCAGTTGCGTGTAGTTGGTCTCCCACCTCTGGGGCATGTAAACCTTTTCCGCGCCGGTCACCAGGACTACCTCGGCGATACCGCTCTCCACCAGTCCCTTGGCCACGATAATCGCGGAGTTGGAGCCGGCGCACAGCGTGTCCAGACGAATACAGATGGAGGTTGGTCTTAATCCCAGACGGTGCACCACGAGCGGGGCCGTATTCAGTGCTGAGGAGTGTCTCCCCGCCATGGTCGTGGCTATGATAAGGCCATCAATATCCGTGGGTTTCAGTGCGGGAATGTCATCGGAGCAGGCTTTCATCGCCTCCTGAACCATGTCGAGCAGGTGGGCCTGCCTGACTCCGAATTTACTCGTTCCTCCGCCGACGATTACGGCGTTCTTTTTCTGTGTCATACGAACATCTCCTTTGCTTAGAGTTTAACTTATGTAATAGTGGAAATTATGACCTGACAACAGTGATAAAACAGACGTTGAAAAAGGCGCTCCTGTTTTCCTTGTATATCTTATCAGAAAACGTAGTCCAGCGTAAAGTGACGACGTTCCCGATTGGGCCACACCGCAAAATAGACGGGGTTTAATAGGTGATGTAACTCGGCAGGAAAGTGGCAATCTGGGGAAAAGCTATCAGTATAATCGTACAAATAATCAATGCCCCAAGGAAGGGGAATACCCCCTTAAAGATAGTCTCAATGGGTATATCTGGAGCAATGCCTTTAATCACAAAGACATTTACCCCTACCGGCGGCGTGATTACACCCATCTCGCCCACCAAGACTATTATCACCCCGAACCATATCAGGTCAATGTCGAGGGCAATAAGCACGGGGAAGATGATGGGGACGAGGAGAACGATGAGAGCCATGGCATCCATGAAGAAGCCGCCTATAAAAAATATTAAGGCTATGATCCCGATAATGCCCATCGTGGGTAGAGGAAGCCCCGCTATCCAGTCAGCTAACATGAAAGGTATCCTGGATATAGCTATGAAATGACCGAAGATTGTAGCCCCGGTAATGATGAATATAACCATACAGGACGTTCGCAAACCGTCCTTACAGGCCTCAAAAAACCCGCGCCAGCTAAGCTCCCGTCTGGCGAGACCGATTATCAAAGCCCCGATGGCTCCAATTGCCCCGGCCTGTGTGGGGCTGAACCAGCCGAGAAATAACCCCCCGATGGCCAGGGCGAATAAAACTGCGGTCTCAATAACTCCTGTAGTCGCTTTTAGCTTCGCTTTCCAGGTGGTTGGTGCTCCCGGGGGACCGGAAGCAGGATTACGCAGGCAAATAAAAAATACCGTTAAGATAAAAAATATACTGAGAAGTATCCCCGGCAGTATCCCGGCGACAAAAAGCTTGCCTATGGACTCCTCCGTCAACAATCCGTAGACGATGAGGACGGTACTCGGGGGAATGAGAATGCCCAGCGTACCGGCGGCGGCAACAGTACCGGTGGCCAGCGTATCATCGTAGTGATACCTCTTCATCTCCGGGAGCGCTACCTTGCCCATTGTCGCCGCCGTAGCTGCCGTCGAACCGCATATGGCAGAAAAACCGGAACAGGCGAGCACTGTAGCCATGGTTAAACCACCGCGCAGTTGCCCTACCCAGATATAGGCCGCGTCGTAAAGCCTCCGGCTGATTCCCGAAGCATAAGCGAAGGAACCCATGAGGATAAACATCGGGATAACAGATAGCGGGTAAGAAGCAAATTGGTCGAAAATATCCCGGGCGAGAAGACCGAGCGATGCTTGCGGGCCTGATAAGTACATAAAGCCGATAAGCCCGACAAATGCCATAGTGAAAGCAACCGGCATCTTGAGGAGAAAAAGGATGACAAGAACGACGAAGCCAACGATGCCGGCGGTAACCGGGCTCATCTTTTTACCACCTTGGCTAACGATTTCATTAGCTCCATGAAAAACACCAGACAGACGGGAATACTGGCAAGGGCAATCCCGTAAGCGAAAGGATAAAGGGGTATGTAAACCGTGGCGGTGGCCTCTCCAGAGCTTTGAAAGGAGTAACCCAATGCGCAGAGACGCCAGATAACCAGAATAAAGAGTCCCAGCCCAAAAATAGAAATAATGCTATTAATAACCGCTTGAGCACGCGGCGGCAGCCGGTTAACAAAAAACTCTACTCGGACATGCCGGCCGACAATCAGCGCGAAGGCGGCAGCAAACGCAATAGCTACAACCTGGGAAAGCATTACGATGTCAATAGCACCGAGAAGCCGCCAGGTAAACAGTTTACCGCCAACTACGTCGATGGTGGTGATAAACATCATCAGGAGCAGCCCGACAATCCCTAGCCACTCAAACCAGCCACTTAGCCGACTAACAAGCTTTTCAAATTTACCTAACCGTGTGGTAAACTTCACGCTATTTAAACCTTGCTCGTGTTTTAAAAAACTTCGTTCACTTGCCCCGTTGGGTGCAGGAGCAGAACCCCCGCACCCAACCTGGAGCATTACGTTATCGATATGCCATAGACTATCAAACCTGATTTCCCAGGTTCGCGAGTCTCATTTACCCAATCGCTATGTGTTTTTGCTCAGGGGGCTAGCTGCCTTTATTTTATAAGAGCCTCGGGTTTTACCTCCGGAGGACCGGCCGCCGACGGTATACGCCAGGCTATCTGCTTCGCCGTCCAGTAGTCAATTCGCTCCTTAATGAACGTAATCCAGCCTTTAACCTCGGCCTCGGTATAACCTTTATCAACCATCTGTGTCACATAATTGTCTATGACCGGTACGACAGCTGCCTGGAACTTTGCCACCTCAGCCGCGGGGAGCTCAATAAACTCGACACCCTGCTCCACACCGTAGGCTTTGCCGACGAAATCTACGGAGTTCCACATCAAGATAGAGCGTTCCTTATACTCACCTACAAGAGTATCAAAGATGTCCTTAACATCCGCCGGTAATTTCGCATAGCTGTCCTTGTTCATCACCAGATAAAACGGATAAGGATTGGTGATTTGCCAGACGGACGTCTCATATTTTACAACTTCGGCAAACTTGAATGTTTTCAGTGTTTCAAAGTTTGAGGCCTCACCGTCGATTACGCCCTTAGAAATGGCATCATAGACCTCCGGCATCGGTGTGGGGGCCGGGGTTCCACCCAGTGCTTTTATTACATCGCCGGCAATCCCGGGTGCTCTTATAGTCAGCCCCTTGAGGTCTTCCAACGTGCGTATTGCCTTCTTGGAAGTGGCGATGCCACTCGGGGTGGAAGTGTTCATCCAGAGCACCTTCACATCGTCGAATTCCTTGGGCTGAAATTCCTCAATAAAATCGTTGAGAGTTTGAGCACTTACCCAGGCGCTGGGATACCCGAGAGGCAGCCCGGCAGCTTCTGTGACCGGCATGCGGCCCGGGGTGTAGTAAACATGGGAATAGCCGATATCGGCAACTCCATTGACAATCCCCTCATACATTGCCCCAGAGCCAAGCAGCGAACCGCCGGGAAAGTAGTCTACCTTCACCTGACCATTGGTTCGCTTTTCCAGTTCGCGGCAGAATTCTTCTACCACGATTGATTGACCGGCCGGGGCGGGAAAGTAATTAGCTACTTTCAGCTCTACTGTTCCCGTTGCCGCCGGTGCTGTCTCTGATTCTTTTCCCGTGCAGCCACTGAGAACCAGAGCACCTAACACTACAATCGTCAATGCAATTAGAAGCAACTTTTTCATCGCTTCCTCCTTATAATTGAGCTATAGATAAACCCATTCAGATGATAAATTCACTTGTTTATCTTATACGCTCTCCTTTCATAGCCGTAATTTCCTGCACCCTTGACAATGGACTATTCGAGACGCAAGTTGTAAGCATAGTATACTTCTTATATATAAAAGTCAAGAAAAAAAGCCCATTACACCATATTATGTAACAATTAATGATACCCCCAAATTTGACACACACTTTGAATAACCATTAATATTTAGAGTGTCGGTTGTTTTATTATGTTTGTAGAAAGGAGATGACGTATGGCAAAAGGTAATGAGAAGATAGTTAATTCTACCATGTGGTCGGCGGGTTGCGGCTCGCACGGTGGATGTGGGGCTGAGATTTACCTAAAAGACGGTAAAGTAGTAAAGGTCGAAGGGGACAAGAGCCATCCCTGGAACCAGGGCAGGCTCTGCCCCAAGGGTCTGGCAATACCCCAGTACATGTACCACCCCGACCGCGTTATGCATCCTTTAAAGCGGGTAGGAGCCAGGGGTGAGGGCAAATGGCAGCGTATTTCCTGGGATGAGGCGTATGACACCATTGAGAAAAAGCTCAAGGATATCCGTGAGAAATATGGCGCCGAATCGGTAATTTTCTGCCAGGGGACGGGCAGGGACATTGGTGGGCCTATTACCTTTTTAATGTATGCCTACGGCAGCCCCAACTGGGTACAGGTGGGACTTGCCGGCCATGCCTGTTATACCCCGAGGTTGGCAGGTATGTTTGTTACTCAAGGTGATTATAGTGTTCTGGATGCCTCTCAGTTCCTGGAGAAGCGATATGATGACCCACAGTGGACACCACCCAAATATATCATTATCTGGGCACAGAATCCAGTTAATGGTTGTTTTGATTCGTTTTATGGCCACTGGGTTGTCGACTGCATGAAGAGGGGTTCCAAGCTAATCGTGGTAGACCCCCGCGTTACCTGGATGGCCAGTCGGGCGGAAATACACCTGCAGATTCGCCCTGGTACGGATGGCGCCCTGGCTCTGGGGATGCTCAACGTTATCATCAACGAAGGCATTTACGATAAAAATTTCGTGGAGAAGTGGTGCTACGGCTTCGACGAGCTGAAGAAGAGAGTCCAGGAATATCCACCGGAAAAGGTAGCCGACATCACCTGGGTTCCCCAGGAAAAGATTATTGAAGCCGCCCGACTCTATGCCACCAACAAGCCCTCAGGCATCCACTGGGGGGAGCCAATTGACGCCGATCCAGCCGGAAGTGTGGTCGCACAGGCAATCAACCATCTCTGGGCCATCACCGGTAATATCGATAACCCCGGAGGCAATGTTATCGCCCGCCCCTCCCACGGTGTTGCCACCTATCCCTTCAGCACCAGGGAGCTGACCGACCTCTATGGCGAAGAGCTGGTGGAAAAACTGAATGAAAAGAGAATCGGCGCTGACCGCTATCCCATGGTTAAGAACTTCAGGGGATGGGTACAGCCCGATGTTCTCATCGAGCAGATGGAGACCGGTCAGCCTTACCCCGTCAAGGCTGCCTGGATACAGACCTCAAATATTATCGGCGGGCAGGCGGCCGACCCCAGACGGCACTTAGAGGCCATGAAAAAGCTCGATTTCATCGTCGTTGTCGACCTTTTCCAGAACCCCACCAGCATGGCCTTGGCCGACATCTTTCTTCCTGCCGCCTCGTTCCCCGAGAAAGAAAGCTTCCGCTCGTGGTGGGCGCCCCTTGCCGTGCTCGTTAAAGCGGTGGAGGTGGGAGAATGTAAATCGGACTGGGAAATCAACCTGGAAATGGCCAGGCGTTTAGGCACCAAGCCGATTCCATATAAAACTGTCAAAGCTCTCATTGATGACCGGCTGAAAGTCGCCGGCACAAGCTATGATGAACTGGCCAAAAAAGGAAGCTGGGAAATGCCTCCTGAAGGGCCTTCCAAGCCCTATTATCGTCATGAGAGAGGCTTGCTGCGACAGGATAGCCAGCCCGGCTTCAACACTCCCACCGGCAAAGTTGAGCTCTGGTCCAAGAGACATGAGGAGTGGGGTCTTGACCCCCTGCCCTATTACGAGGAACCATCGGAAGGTCCCATTTCTACCCCGGAACTGTGGAAGGAATATCCGCTTATTCTAGCCAGCGGACGGCGCTCTTCGGTCTACTTCCACGCCGAGCACCGTATGATTCCCTGGCTTCGAGAGCTCGAGCCCGACCCTATCGTAGAAATCCATCCCCAGACGGCTAAGGACTTGGGTATTGCTGATGATGAATGGGTCTATATTGAGAACAAGCGAGGCAAAGTCAAATTCAGGGCCAAGGTAACTCCCACCGCCCTGCCACGGGTGGTATCAGCCCCCCATGGCTGGTGGTTGCCGGAGACAGACGGCAGGGAGCCGAACCTCTTCGGCACCTGGGACCATAATATCAATAACCTCACTTCCATGGGTAACCAGGGCCGCACTGGCTTCGGTGGCACAAATTATCGGACAAGCCTCTGCCGCATCACCAAAATTAAAGACTGAAAGGAGTAGCCATGTCCCGAAACGGCTTACTTATTGAATACGAATATTGCACCGGATGTCATGCCTGTGAGGTCGCCTGCAAGCAGGAGCATAACTTCTCCGACGGTATGTGCGGCATCAGGGTCGACGAGCTTGTCACGGTAGGACCGGATAAAGTCCACGTGGATTTTATCCCCATCACTACCCGTTTCTGCGACCTCTGCGCGGAAAGGACGGCAAAAGGGGAGCAGCCTGCCTGCGTAAAGCACTGCCAGGCAATCTGCATGGCGTACGGCCCCGTCAGCGAGCTGGTAAAAGCTATGGAAGACAAACCGAGATCGCTTATTTTCGCTCCTAAATAATCCGCTCCCGCAGTAATACTGCAAAACAGGCGGAAAGCGGACGTTTATTTCTCAGGAGGCGCTTTCGATGCACGGTTGGATGGGCAGGATACTCCATGTTGACCTGAATGACGCTGGTATCACGGAAATCCCGACGCAACCCTATGCCGAGAAATATCTGGGCGGACGCGGCATTGCCTCCCGGCTCTACTGGGAGTCCGTAACGCCGCAGACCAGGGCCTTCGACCCCGAGAATCGTCTTATCTTTATGACCGGCCCGCTCGTGGCTACCGGAGCCCAGGCGGCCACGCGGATGTCGGTAGTCGGCAAATCGCCCATGGCCTACCCCAGTGGATATTGTTACGGCAATATCGGCGGGTTCTTCGCGGCGGAACTGAAGGAAGCGGGATACGACGGTATCGTCATTACGGGGCGGTCACCCGAGCCCGTTTACCTGTATATCAACAACGACAAAGTGGAACTCCGGGACGCATCATCGCTATGGGGGAACGGCACGTACCGGGTCGAGGAGATGCTTCAGGAAATCCACGGCGAAAAGGCGCGCTTTCTCACCACCGGTGTCGCCGGCGAAAACCTGATAAGGAGCGCCGTAATTTTCGGCTCTCACCAGTCCACGGCTACCGGCGGATTCGGCGCCGTGATGGGCTCCAAGAAACTCAAGGCAATCGTCGTCAAAGGCACCGGCAAGCCTTCGGTAGCCGACCCTGATAAGCTCAGGGAACTGAACCGCTATACCATAAAAATATCCCAGCGCGTTCATCTGGCTGTCCCTCCGATGATTACGGCCACCCAGCACGGCCACTTGCTGGAGGTGATCGGCAAAGGCGGCTGCGACCGGTGTGGAATCGTCTGCATCAGGAACCTGTACCGTTACGGACAGCACCTCGAGGGCTACCGGCGCTGCCAGGCTATGGAGTATTACCTGCCCTGGCGTTACGGCCTTGATGATGAGCCGGTGGACACTCTGTTCGATGCCCCGACACTGGCCAACGACTATTCCATAGGCACTTTTGAGCTTCAGAATATTATCGACTGGCTCTATGACTGCTATCAAGCGGGAGTCCTTACCGATAAAGAGACCGGACTGCCTTTATCGAAAATCGGCACCCGTGAGTTCCTGGAGAAGCTGCTGCACTCCATCGCTTACCGCGAGGGCTTCGGCGGTATTCTGGCCGAGGGAATGGTGCGGGCCGGCGAGAAGGTATCGTCCAGGGCCAGGGAAATGTTCGTCCATTCCATCGCTCCCATCGGCCAGTACGACCTGGCCCCTCCCCGCGCCATCGTTGCCCATGCTTTAATCTACCCCCTGGAGCCCCGCGTCCACCAGCCCCTCATCCACGAGATTAGCTTTGTCAACGCCGCCTGGAGCATAAACCGTATGCAGCCGGGCAGCACCAATGTCACCACTAAAGTTTTTCATGACGTCGCCAGGGCTTTCTGGGGCAGCGAGGCCGCCGGAGACCTGTCCAGCTACGAGGGCAAGGCACTGGCGGCGCAGAAGATACAGAATCGCACCTACATTAAGGACAGCCTCGGCCTGTGCGACTTCGCCTGGCCGATTACCTACTCGTTTGTCACGCCCGACCATGTCGGCGACCCCGACCTTGAGGCGAAACTGTTTGCCGCGGTTACCGGCGTCGATGCTGATGAAATTCCTACCTGCGCCGAGCGCATCGCCAGTGTGCAGAGGGCTATTATGGTGCGGGAAGGCCGCAGGGTTCCGGAAGACGACTTTCCCCCCGAGTATAATTTCACCGAACCGCTGGGTTCGGGGGCGCGTGGGGATCAGGTAATGGTGCCCGGCCCTGGTGATGAGGCGGTTGACGCCACCGATAGCGTTCTTGACAGGGATAAATTTACCGGAATGTTGCGGGGATACTACCGCCTGCGCGGCTGGGATGAGAATACGGGCTTACCGCGGGCGGATACATTGAACAAGCTCGGACTGGAAGATTTACAGTCCTCATTCCAGACACAGGGCTAGTGCCTTTCTGAATTGTCAAAAAGAAGCAGCCTCCGGGGATATTTCTCGTTTGAGCTCCCGATGAGGCTGCTTCTACATTACGACAATCCTGATTAGAGTGTAATCAGCGTGATAAAGATGGGACCGAAAATCACGGCCACCTTACCTACCAGCTTGATAAGGATGTTCAGGGAAGGCCCGGCCGTGTCCTTGAAGGGGTCGCCCACCGTATCGCCGACGACCGCTGCCTTGTGCGCATCGCTGCCTTTACCGCCAAGGGCGCCGGCCTCGATGTACTTTTTGGCATTGTCCCAGGCGCCGCCGGCATTGGCCATCATTACCGCCATCAGGAACCCCGTCAACAGGGTGCCGACGAGCAGGCCGGCCACAGCTTTCGGACCCAGGGTGAAGCCGAGGATAAGCGGCACCGCGATGACTAATATCCCCGGGATTATCATGGACTTGAGGGCTACCTTCGTGGCGATGTCAACGCAACTGACGTAGTCCGGCTTAACCCCTTCCTTACCTTCGAGGAGCCCCTTGATTTCACGGAACTGACGCCTGACCTCGTTAACAATGGCGAACCCGCCGGTGCTGACACCTCTCATGGCCAGCGCGCTGAAGATGAAAGTAAGCATACCGCCAATGAGGATTCCGGCTATTACAGCGACATTGGTCAGGCTGGCTATATCAACTTCAACTACCTCAAAATAGGTAGCCAGCCAGGCCAGTGACGCCAGCGCCGCCGAGGCGATGGCAAAACCTTTCCCGAGAGCCGCCGTGGTATTGCCGACGGCATCCAGCGCTTCGCAGCGCTCCCTGACCTCTTTGCCCAGACCGGCCATCTCGGCAATTCCCGCCGAGTTATCGGCTATAGGTCCGTAGCAGTCCATGGCCAACAGCATGCCCAGGTTAATCAGCATGCCCATAGCGGCAATAGCGATACCCAGCAGGCCGCCGAAGATATAGGCGAGCACGGTAGCTATCACCACTAAAATAACGGGTAACACCGTGCTCAACATACCGGTAGCCAGGCCGTCGATAATGGTTACGGCGGCCCCACTTTCTGCCGACTTGGCAATCCTCTTCGCCGGGGGACGCTCGGCGGAGGTAAAGTATTCTGTTGACAGTGAAATCAGGAAACCGGCAACCAGTCCCGATATCAGAGCCCAGAAAAGGCTCAGTTCCCCAGTGAATCCATTGATGATGAAGAAACTGGCGATTATCATCAGGATATTGCTGACATAGACGCCGGTGTTCATGGTGGCATGCGCTTTGGCTACCTGTTTCTCGAAATTGGCGTCTTTCATATCCTTCGGCCTGACGGAGAGTGCCCCGATAATCGAAACTACGATGCCCGCCGCCGCCAGCATTAGTGGCAGGAACATGCCGTCAGTCGTCCCCAGGACGATAACACCGAGCACCATTGAAGCCGCTATTGCGGAAACGTAGGACTCGTACAGGTCGGAGCCCATGCCGGCCACATCGCCGACATTATCGCCGACGTTATCGGCAATTACCGCCGGATTGCGCGGGTCGTCCTCGGGGATACCGGCTTCCACCTTACCCACGAGGTCGGCGCCGACATCGGCGCTCTTGGTGAAGATACCGCCGCCGGCTCTCAGGAACAGCGCTACCGATGACGCACCGAAGGCGAAGCCGAGCCATACATGGCTATCCTCCCAGATAAAGGAGATGATAGCCAGCCCCAGCAGTCCCAGCCCCACCACGCAGAAGCCCATCACGGCGCCGCTGGAGAAGGCAATTTTGAGTCCTTTCGCCCAGCTGTTAATGGCCGCGTGAGCCGTCCTGACATTCGCCTTGGTCGCGATGTTCATACCCAGCCAGCCGGACAGCGCCGAGGTGACGGTGCCGGCCAGATAGCCTATGGCAACGTAAGGCTTGGGTTCGATGAAAACAGCCAGAACGACAAATACCACGACCGTAAATACCGTGAGCGTCAGGAACTCGCGCCGTAAAAAGGCCATGGCGCCCTGCCGTATGGCATAGGATATCGACTTCATCCTCTGGTTGCCTTCGCTCTCGCGCAGGATTGTGGTGGTCAGGTAACCGACGAAAGCCAGCCCCAGAACAGCCCCGGCTATAACCAGTAGTTTCATTAACCATTCGTCCATAAACGTACCTCCTTGAGTGTATTTACCGTTTCAGTATAAAAATAAAAGGAGGCCGTAACAACCCCCTTTATTTTAAGTAGCGTTATATCGGAAGACTTCCTATCCATCAGGTTTTAGGCAGTTTATCATAATTTCAATTTCAGGTCAATAAAAAATATGTATCAGGAGACGGATTATCGCCCCCTGTTGATAATAGCGATTATTTCTTTGCCGTATTTATTGACCCATCTTTCGCCGAAGCCCTTGATACCGTTCAGTTCTTTAATCGTGGACGGGCGCAGCTTGATAATCTGTTTCAGCCACGAATTGCGGGCGATAATGAAGGGCGCCAGATTCTCTTCGTTGGCTTTATGGTTTCTCCATTCGGTCAAAGAGTCGTAGATTTCCTGTTCGATACTATCGAGCCCGGGCTCTTCGTCTTCATGTGGTAAATCGGTTTGCGGCGAGTCTAATTGTTGAGGATTTCCCCGCTGAAACTCCGCCAGTCTGTTCTCCAGCGCTTTCTGTCTCATCGCCAGGGTGAGGTCACTCCGTGTCCTTTCCAGCACGCCGCGCACCATGTCGGTAGTCCGGCGCAGACCTCCGGTGATAGCATCGGGGAAATCTATGGTAACGAGGACGCTGTAAATATCATCCATGACTGTAAGAAGCTCCTCGCCCCGGGACAGGTCTCCCTGCCGCATGGTGTCGAGCAGGTAGCGCCGTACCTCACCGACCGCTTCGCCGAGGCCATTAAGATAAGCGGCGGTATCGACCCCCAGGGCTTTGGGTTTGGGGAGCGACTTTCCGGTAACCAGCGCCAGCGTGATATTTGCCTCGGAAAGCTCCTTCTGGGCATCCCTGACTATGCCCGTGCCGTTAAGCTCGCTGCAATCTTCGATTGTTTTCTCGGCTTCCTTCAGCAGGCTGTGGGCAGTTTTCAGCAATTCTTCGGCCTTTTTAAATTCCTGCCGGTGTACGGCGCGGATGGCATTGCCGCTGTACCGTATTGCGTCCCGGCAGAGCGGCAGCATTTTCTCCCTGGCTTCATCCTTGGCCGAGAGGTCTTTTCGTGCCTGTTCGGATATCGATTCCAGATTACTCAATTTATTCCTCTTCGATAATATTTACCATCTGTCTGGTTTCCCCTTCGACATCCGCCGCCCCCAGGACCGCGCTGATTACGGCTGCGGAATCAGCCCCGGCCCTCAGGACCTCGCGCAAATTACTCTTATTAATACCACCAATCGCCACGATTGGCAAATCTACCGCCTGCCGTATCTCCTTTATTCTTCCCGGCCCCACTACTTCAGCGGTTGCTTTGGTAGCCGTAGCGTACATCGAGCCGACGCCGAGATAGTCGGCGCCTTCCGTACGGGCAGTCCTGGCTTCTTCTATGGTACGTGCCGAAGCGCCCAGTATTTTATCAATGGGCAACAAACGCCGCGCCGTTGCCACCGGCAAATCTTTCCGCCCCACGTGCAGTCCGTCGGCATCTACCGCCAGGGCTATGTCCAGGCTATCGTTCACGATGAAAAGGACATCATGCTCCGAGCATAGTTTTTTTAGTTCTTCTGCTATGGGCAAAGATTCTCCGGTGCTGTGCTCTTTATCCCTCAGCTGTATCACCTTCGCCCCGCCCCGGATTGCCTGCGCGGCTACTTCGGCATGGCTACGTCCCTTTAAAAACGCCGTATCGACGATTACATAGAGTCCGGACAGGCGTTTCAATTTATCCTGACGCAGCATCCTGGAAAGCAGGTCTTTTTCTATTGTATACAGGGCAAACCGGGCCTGTTTGTATTTGTCCGACTCCAGCTTAATATCAGGTGCTTTAGCCGTTTCTTCCATGACCCGCAGCGATTCCTGTACCCGCCGGGCGTTGGCGATAACAGCCTCTTTTACGTCACGGTGTTTATCTCTCCCCGCTGCTTGCATATCGGCGCCGACATCGCCCTCCGAATCTCTCGCGTTGATAAGCTGTTCCTGCAGCTTTGCATCTACGTTCAGTATCTCGTGGCGCATGTTTTTCAACTGCTGCGTTAAGGCCGTGTCATTAAGAGAGAAGCGGGCATACTCTTCGAGGACGCGCAGTCCTTCGCCGATTCGATTTAAACTCGCATCGATAATACGCAGGGTGTTTTTCGGTATTGCTTTCATGGTTGCAGTGCCTCGGTGGTTAATTCTAGCACAGCCGTGTCGGCGGGTAAAGAGAGACTTTATCGCGATTCTTCGACGGCGTTTTCGATAATTTCGATTCGCGATACTCTGCCTTTGCTATCCATCTGGATGGCGACGACGTCTATGCGCCAGGATGCGGGAAGGTTGCTGCGGTTTTGGCCGTAGTGAGCGGCGACCGTTCTCAGCCTTTCCATCTTGGTCGGCGTTATCGACTCTTCCGGGGTGCCGAACTGACGGCTTTTTTTCGTACGTACTTCGACGAATACTAGAGTGTCTTCCTGCCGTGCGATTATGTCAATCTCGCCCTCGGGACAGCGGTAATTCGTCTCCATGATGTGGTAGCCGTTTTTGCCGAGGAAATCGCAGGCTAACTTCTCACCGAGCATGCCGGTTTCACGTCGTTTCATTTAAAGCAACCTATTCTTAACTTTTTACAAGGTTGTTTTGGAACGTCTTGTCATTGCGAGGGCAAAGCCCGAAGCAATCTCTATAATGCGTCTTTGAGATTGCCACGTCCCGATGATATCGGGACTCGCAATGACAGAGCGGTTTAATAAACAATCTCTTTTTACCTTATTTGACAATATATAAGCTCTTAAAGCAACTATCTCATTTATGTTGTGCTCTTAATGTGTTGTTTTAAGATACTTATTCTTTTTTTATGTCTTAATCTTTTTATGGCTTTTTGCTCTATCTGACCAATACGCGCGCTTGTCACTCCAAACAAGTCCCCGATTTTTTGTTGAGTTAACAGTCGCCTATTAGTTCTATATAAAAATCCATATGAAAAGAGCAAGACAATACTCTGTTTACACTCCAATTTTAAGACTTGCTTTAGTAGGACATTCCTACCTTCTTCAGTGAGACATACTTGCTTACCTAGAATATTTGAAGTAAGGATGTCGTAAGGGTCTCCCCCTTTTGAAATGTATCCTCGAATTCCAAATTTTCTTCTCATCTCTTATACCATCTCTCTTACCGGACGGAAAGACCGCCGGTGCATCGAGCATGGCCCTATTCTACGCAGGCAGTCGATATGCTCCCTGGTGCCATAGCCCTTATGCCCGGCGAAGCCGTAACCGGGGTAGTCGCCGTCCATCTCCACGACCAGGCGGTCACGGGTAACCTTGGCTATAATGGAGGCACAGGCTATCGAGAAGCAGATACCATCACCATTGACGATTCCTTTTTGAGGCAGTGACATCTCCGGGATGCGAAAATAATCTATAAGGAGATACTGAGGCTCCGGCATCAGCTGTCTAATCGCCGACATCATCGCGAGTCGGGTTGCTTTGGCTATCCCGATTGAGTCAATAACATCATTCGATTGTATCCCTGTTCCCACCGAAATGGCCGCCTCGCTGATACATTCGAAGAGATACTCGCGGTCGGCCGGGCGGAGCTGCTTGCTGTCCCTGACCCGGCTCCGCCAGCGCGCCCTGAAATTATGCGGTAACATGACGGCCGAAGCTACCACCGGCCCCATCAAAGCCCCCCGCCCCACCTCGTCCACCCCGGCGATAAACAGGTAGCCCTGCGACCTGAGCAGCTTCTCCTCGGCAAATGACGGCTTCCGGCGAGTATTTATCTACCTCACCTCCTTATTATCTTACAACCCTCCCCCTGTATCCCCCTCCCTTGGAAAGGGAGGGGGAATTTTATGTAAGAGGGACTTCGTCCCTCTATAACTCCCTTTAATTTTATGTTTAGCCCTTCTCAAACTCCCCTTTACCTCTGAAGTATCTTACTTACCCGCTGCCAGATTTCGTCTGAAATGTTTTCTTTATCTTTTTCCGCATTCACTACCAGCCAGCGTTCCGGCTCGGCATCCGCCAGCTTCAGGTAGCCTTCCCTGACGCGCTGGTGAAATTTTACGGACTCTCCCTCAAAGCGGTCTTTATTTTTATCACTCTTCCGTGCCAGCCCCTCCCGGACCGGTATGTCCAGTAAAATTGTTAAGTCGGGCGCTAGCCCCTGTGTGCCTGTTCTATTTACCGCCTTTACTACAGTCATGTCTAACTCGCGCCCGTAGCCCTGGTAAGCCGTGGTGGAATCGGCGTAGCGGTCACAGATAACATTAACACCCTTTTCCAGGTTGGGGCGTATTACCTCCTCGACAAGCTGGGCGCGGGAGGTGTTAAAGAGCAGCAGTTCCGCCATCGGAGAAATATTGATATCCTGCGACCATTTGAGCAAACGGGTTATTCTCTTGCCGAGGGCGGTTACGCCCGGTTCATGGGTGAGTAATACCGGAATAGCCAGTTTTGACAGACGCCGGTAGAGCCGCTTCGACTGGACACTCTTGCCGCAACCCTCGCCCCCTTCAAAGGTGATGAATAGAGCCATATTCTACCTTCCTGTCTCATCCGTTCTGTCTGAGTCGCTCTTTATATATCCTCACCCTTCTATTCGGGTCTCTGCCGGAGCTGTGTGAAGTCAGCTCGCTGCGCTGGGCGATAAGGTGCTGCAAACGGCGGATGTAAGAGCTCTGCGGACTCAGCTCGATGGCTTCCTCGCCCTCTTTTACCTGCTCTACGGCTTCTTCGGCTTCACCGAGCGCAGCCTTAAAACTATCGGACTTATCACTCTCTTTCATAGGGTAGAAAGTGCTCAGCAGTTGCCTCATCTGGGGTGGCGTATTGCTCCTGAGAACGTAGATGGGCAGGTGAGCGGTTTCGGCGTCCCTTACCTTCTGCGGTCGGCGGCGATAGTAGTTCTTGGAGGTCACGAACATGCTGGCTTCATGCAGGTTATCGACGATGTCCATGTCGATATGTAAGTCGCGGCCCACCTGCAATATTCTCGAACGGTTCACCCCGAAGAGGTAGATTCTGGGTAATTTCGCTTCTTTCGTCGCACGTTTGCCCCGGGTAGTTTTCGCCTTTTCCGTTTCGGGCTTTTCCACTTTAACTTCACCCTGCTCGTCCAGTCGGCGTACCTCGGTGCCGGGAGACGTGCCGCGCAGTATCTCGTCGACGGCCTCACCGACATCCTGGTGAATGGCGACAATATCACGTTCCTGAATTTCAACGACGATATCGAAGGTCGGCGGCGACTTCCTTTCCAGGATGGATTTTTGTGTACCTCTGCGGCGCGCTTCTTCGTCGCCCAGGGTTACCGACTGTATCCCGCCGATAAGGTCGGAAAGGGTCGGATTCATCATCAGGTTGTCCAGGGTGTTGCCGTGAGCCGTGCCCACCAGCTGAACGCCGCGTTCGGCTATGGTCCGGGCGGCCATAGCTTCGAGCTCGGTCCCTATCTCGTCGATGACGATGACCTCTGGCATGTGATTTTCCACGGCTTCAATCATGACGGCATGTTGCAGAGACGGCGTGGCTACCTGCATCCTCCGGGCGTGTCCGATGGCCGGATGAGGTATATCGCCGTCACCGGCTATTTCATTGGAGGTGTCCACGATGATAACCCGTTTCTGCGCATCATCGGCCAGCACGCGGGCCACTTCCCGCAGCATGGTGGTTTTACCCACTCCGGGTCGACCCAGCAGCAGGACGCTTTTCCCCGACTGCACCAGGTCTTCGATTACCTTGATGGTGCCGAAGACGGCCCGCCCCACCCGGCACGTCAGCCCCACGATACGGTCGCGCCGGTTACGGATAGCGGAAATGCGGTGGAGAGTCCTTTCGATGCCGGCGCGGTTGTCATCCCCGAAGCTGTCGATGCGTGCCACCACGTAGTCGATATCCGCTTCCTCGACTTCTTTGTCGTTCAGCACCATTTCGCGCCTGGGAAAGCGCGCCTCCGGTGTTCGTCCTAAATCCAGCACTACTTCGAGCAGTTCGCTGATATCCTTCTGCTGGACTAATGGCTTTTTTATGTGAGGCGGCAGAATATCCAGCAGGGCATCCATGTCGTCGGTTATTACCTTTTGCACAACCCTCTCCCCGATTATCTCTAGCGTTTTCCGGATACGATATCCAGGAAATAGCGGTGGAATCTAAGGTCGTCGGTAAGTTCCGGATGGAACGCCGTCACCAGCAGGTTTCCTTCCCTGGCGGCGACAATCGTGCCGTCTGCCAGGCGTGCCAGAACTTCCACGCCGCTATCACAGCGCTCGATTATCGGCGCGCGTATGAATACCGCCGGAAAAGACTTTTCACCCAGGGCCGGTATTTCCAGTTCCGTCTCAAAGCTGTCTACCTGCCGCCCGAAGGCGTTGCGTTTAACTCTGATGTTCATCAGCCCGAGGGATTCCGTGCTGTTACCCGAGATATTTCTGGACATGAGTATCATGCCGGCGCAGGTACCGAATAACGGTATACCACCACTGGCCATAGAAACGATTTCATTCATCAGGCTGTAAGAAGTCAGCAACCGACTTATGGTCGTGCTCTCTCCACCCGGAATGATTAGCCCGTCCACTCCCCTGAGTTCACCGGGTAAACGGACGGGCACGGCTTCTGTATCCAGTTGTTTCAATATTGATATATGCTCGGCGAAGGCTCCCTGCGAGGCAAGGACACCAATTTTCATATAACCATCCATCCTCTAGTTGTCAGCATCCGGTTCACCGGATGCCTCCAAATTGGTCATTTCTCTTCAGGCTACCAGCCTCTCTGTGCCAGAAGCTCCTCGGAGGGTATCTGCTTGATGTCCAGTCCCGCCATGGCATCTCCGAGGTTCTTGGATACCTCGACGATTATAGCCGCGTCCCGGTAGTGAGTGGTGGCCTTGACGATTGCTTTGGCCATGACCTCGGGATTACTCGACTTGAATATTCCCGAGCCGACGAAGACGCCCTCGGCGCCGAGCTGCATCATCAGGGCTGCATCCGCCGGGGTGGCTATGCCGCCCGCGGCGAAGTTGACCACCGGCAGCTTACCCAGCTTTTTGACCTCTTTCACCAGTTCCACGGGCACCCGGTACTCCGTCGCCAGCTCTTTCAGTTCGGCCTCCGAAGCGTTCACCACCTGTTTAATGCCGTCCATGACGGCCCTCATGTGCCTTACCGCCTCCACGATATTGCCGGTGCCGGCCTCTCCCTTCGTCCTTATCATGGCCGCCCCTTCGTGGAGACGCCGCAGAGCCTCACCGAGGTCACGGCAGCCGCACACGAACGGTACCTTGAAGTCATGCTTCCAGACGTGATATTTCTCGTCGGCCGGCGTCAATACTTCCGATTCATCCACGTAGTCGACTCCCATCGACTCCAGGGCCTGTGCTTCGACGAAATGGCCGATACGGCACTTGGCCATGACCGGTATGGTAACGGCCTTCATAATAGCCTCGATAACCGTCGGGTCGGCCATGCGCGCCACGCCGCCCGCGGCGCGAATATCCGCCGGCACTCTCTCCAGCGCCATTACCGCACAGGCACCGGCTTCCTCGGCGATTTTGGCATGCTCCAGAGTGACCACGTCCATAATAACGCCGCCCTTGAGCATCTGGGCCAGTCCTGTTTTCACTTTCCACGTCCCGGTTTCCATTTCCGCCTCCTCTAGATTTCTCAAGTTGATATTATAATTCTACTACTGTTAGCAAGGCTTGGCAACAAGGTTTAATATATATCTACCTCACCCCCGGCCCTTCATTGACTCAGCCTGGAGAATATGTTAAAACATGATAAGTTATGGAATACGCAACTTTCATCTTGCTGATTCTTTTCCTGGGCTTCGTGCTCATCCTTGTCACCAGACTTGATAGAAGAACGAAGAATAAGTGGAGGAAAAACGCCTACAGTCTACTGGAAACGGTTAAACCTGACCCTGAAGAAATTGTAAAAACTATCAAGAACCTGCGCTTATACGGGGGACGGATACGCCAGAATAAAGAGTTTCAGCAGCTAATCGCGCGTTTACAGGACAAGCTTGATAGCGTTAAAAAATAGGTTGCCCCACTTTAAAATTAAGAAATAATCGGCCTTTTGGCCGGTATTCCGGGGCGGCGCGGGTATTCGGCCGGTGCCGGCCTTATCTTGTCGATTACCACCAGGCATCGTTTATCATACAATTCTTCCAGTTCAATCGACTTTACTTCCCGCAGGCTGCCTCCCAGTATATCGATAGCTTTCTGCGACCGTTCGACTTCCCTCTCGATATTGCCTTTTTTCTGGGCAATGAAACGGCCACCCACGGCACAGAAAGGCAGGGTCAGCTCGACCAGCGCGGGCAGTGACGCCACGGCCCGCGATAATACAAGGTCGAACTTCTCCCGGTATTTTAAATCATGGGCAGCTTCCTCAGCCCGGCCGACCGCTATCTCCACATTGTCCAGCCCCAGCCTGCCGACGACATGATGCAGGAATTTCGTCTTCCTGGCGGTGGCTTCCAGCAGCACCAGTTTTATATCTGGTAATAATATGGTCAGGGGTATGCCGGGCAGTCCGGCACCGGTGCCGACATCAATAACGCTCAGTCTCTGGCCTTTGTTAAGAGGTTTGATTGCCGTGATTACGGTAAGAGAATCAAGGAAATGCTTTACCTGCACCTCCTCGTAGTCGGTGACGCTGGTGAGGTTCATGCGCTCATTCCAGTCAACAAGTTCTCGATAGTAAATCTCGAACTGCTCAACCTGCTTGGGTGTAAGATGGAGTCCCAGTTTTTGTGCGCCGTCCCGTAGCTTTTTCATAAGACCATTTTTCAGGGGTGATATGCCTTAAGCAACCATGAAAATATAATACAGATACACCACGATGCCCGCAAAGACAACGCTGTCCATGCGGTCCAGCAGGCCGCCGTGACCCGGCATGAGGTTGCCCGATTCCTTGACGCCGGAGTTGCGTTTCAGCAGCGATTCCACAAGGTCGCCGATTTGCCCGAAGATGCTGATGAGCACGCCCAGGAGAATCGCCTGCCCGTAGTTTAAAGGAAGCTGCAGCGGCGTAGGCAGGGTGAAAAGCAGACTGATAATCACCGCCCCGAATAGTCCGGCTACCGCCCCTTCCCAGGTCTTTCCGGGGCTGATGCGCGGTGCCAGTTTGTGCTTACCGAACGCTTTACCCAGAAAGTAGGCGGCGGTATCGGAACCGAAGGTGGCGAACAGAGCCAGATATAACCAGTCCCGCCCGGCATCCAGCCTTAGTGTCACCAGATAGCTCAACAGCCAGCCCACGTAAAGAATACCGACCATTATCCATGCCCAGCTGGTAACAGCGCCTTCTTTCTTAAGCGAAAACAGCAGTAATATCAGAGAAAGCGCTATGCCTGACGTTAACAACAGAGGGACAGTGAGTTCGTAATCGTAATGTGGGTGCAGGATAAACAGTAACGTCCAGACCATGCCGAAACAGGTAAGCGGTATGAATTTAGCCACGCCTACCATTTTGTAGAATTCGAGGACAGCCAGTAATCCCCAGACGGCTGCCAGTATGGTGAACCATGGCAACGGCTCACCGAACCAGATGGCGACGATGAGAAGAGGAATGCCACAAAGTGCTGTTACGACTCTTTTCCTGAGCATTTGGCTTTCGATTGCAGCCCGCCAAAGCGCCTCTGCCTCTGGCTATAGGCCAGCAAAGCTTTCTTCAGTTCCTCTTCGTTAAAGTCTGGCCAGAGAACCGGGGTAAAGTAATATTCGCTATAGGCTGCTTGCCATATCAGAAAATTGCTGGTGCGAATCTCCCCACCCGTGCGAATCACCAGGTCGACATCAGGGAAATCTGCGGTATTGAGATATTCCCCAAACGATTTTTCGTCGATATCTTCAGGGGGTATTTCCTCATCGATAATGTTACGTACCGCGTTCAGTATTTCCTCGCGCCCCCCGTAATTTAACGCCACGCCGAGAGTCATGCCGGTATTCCTGGCGGTAAGGTTGACCGCCCTTTTTATCAACTTTTGCAACTCCGGGGAAAGGCCATCAAGATGACCGATGTGGCGGATTCTCACGCCGCTTTTGTGGAGCTCACGTGCCTCTTTACCTATGATGTCCTCCAGAAGATGGAAAAAACCGTTAACCTCGTCTTCGGGGCGACTCCAGTTCTCGGTGGAAAAGGCATAAATAGTGGTGTACTCGACAGCATGATTATTGAGGTATCTGGTAATAAGGCGTATGTTTTTTCCCCCGGCCCGATGTCCTTCCAGGCGCGGCAGTCCACGCTGCTCGGCCCATCTGCCGTTACCATCCATTATAAAGGCTACATGTCGGGGAAGACCGGTGATACTTTCCATATTCGTTGAGGCAACCGCTACCTTGGCCAAGACTCATCCAGAGCAGGCACAGATTGTCCGTATTAGACTTCCAGGAGTTCCTGTTCCTTATCCTTACCGAACTTCTCGATTTCAGCCACAAAAACATCGGTTAGCTTTTGCAGTTGGTCCTGAGCGCGTTTCTGTTCGTCCTGCGATATCTCCTTGTCCTTTTCCATCTTTTTAAGCTCGTTCATGGCATCATGTCGCAGGCTGCGTATCGCTACCCGCCTCTCCTCAATTCTCCGGTGTACTACCTTAATCAGTTCCTGTCGGCGCTCTTCGCTGAGGGGCGGGATAGCTATCCTGATGATATTGCCGTCACTGGAGGGATTCAGGCCGAGCTCCGATTTCAGTATCGCCTTCTCGATGTTGTGGATGCTGTTTTTGTCCCAGGGATGGATAACCAGCAGTCCGGCTTCGGGGGCTGAAATACCGGCGAGCTGATTTAACGGCGTGGGAACACCGGCGTATTCTACTTTTATATGCTCGACGAGAGCAGGCGTGGCGTGCCCGGTACGAATCGTGGCCAGGTCGGCACGGTACACATTTACCGAGGACTTCATCTTATCTTCGATGCTCTTTAAAGTCTCGGTTACCATATCAGCTCTCACTTGTTACCAGCGTACCTATCGGCTCGCCGAGGACAACCTTGCGCATACCGTCGGGAGCTTCAAGGTCAAAGACGATTATCGGGAGTTTATTATCGAGGCATAACGATAGAGCGGTAGTATCCATAATTTCAAGTCGCTTGTTTAACGCTTCCAGGTGAGTAATCCTGTCGAACTTCTTGGCCTTGGGGTCTTTAAGCGGGTCGGCAGAGTAGATGCCATCCACGTTGTTCTTGGACATCAGCAGGACTTCCGCGCCGATTTCTATGGCACGCAGGGCGGCGGCCGTATCCGCCGTCATATAAGGATTGCCGGTGCCCCCCGCGAAGATAACCACCCTGCCCTTTTCCAGGTGGCGGATGGCGCGCCGCCGGATATAAGGCTCGGCTACCTGCCTGATATCCAGGGCCGATTGTGTCCTGGTATCGACGCCTTCCCTTTCCAGCACGTCCTGGAGGGCCAGGGCGTTGATTACCGTGGCCAGCATCCCGGCATAGTCGGCGGTAACGCGTTCCATGCCGTCGGCTTCGGCCTGAGAACCCCGCCAGATATTGCCCCCGCCGACGACGATACCGACGCCGACCAACATCTCCGTTACCTGCTTTATCTGACGGGCTATCCGGGTTAGAGTAGGGTTATCGATTCCATAGCTGTGCCCGCCGCGTAAGGCCTCGCCGCTGAGCTTGAGTAGTACCCGCTTGTATTTTGCTTCAGGCATTCTTCTACCTCTAGCTACCTAATTCGTATCTGCTGAACCGGCGTACCCTGATGTTTTCTCCTACTTTAGCGATAGTTTCCATGATGATATCTTTGACGACCATGGTGGGGTCTTTAATATACGGTTGCTCCAGCAGGCAGGCTTCCTCGGGGAGGATTTCTTCATCTTCGGGGACTTCTTCTTCGGAGACGTACCTGGGTGCCAGTGCCGCCACCTGCATGGCCAGTGAGTGAGCCAGCTCTTTGAACTCGTCGGTGCGGGCGACGAAGTCGGTCTCGCAGTCAAGCTCGACCATGGCCCCGATACGCCCGGCGGTATGTATGTAGGCTTCGACCAGCCCCTGTCTGGTAGTGCGTTCCGCTTTTTTCCGAGCTTTAAGGAGCCCATTTTCTCTGAGAGCTGCCAGAGCTTTTTTCATGTCGCCTTCAGTGCCGACCAGGGCACTCCGGCAGTCCATGATACCGGCGCCGGACTCTTTTCTGAGCTCCTTTATCATTTCCGTGGTGATTTCCAAGTGTTCCTCCTTATTCCTCATCCGGTGTGAAAATTAACGGTTCGGCGGCTTCTACAGACGGTGCCTCTTCTGCTGCTTCTTCCTTTTCCTCGACCGCCTCGGGCGTGACGGCGGTGGCCTCGCCCATCTTGCCTTCGAGAACGGCATCCGCAATCTTGGTGCAGATTAGCTTGATGGCGCGGATGGCGTCGTCGTTGGCAGGAACCGGATGGTCTATTTCATCGGGGTTGCAGTTGGTATCGACGATGGCTACTACCGGGACGCCCATGCGCCGGGCCTCGGCGAGGGCAATCCTTTCCTTGGTGGGGTCGATGATAAACATGGCGCCGGGCAGGGCCGTCATTTCTTTGAAGCCGCCCATCTGCCTGTTTAATTTATCGATTTTCTCGCCGATTTTGAGGACTTCTTTCTTGGTGAGCCGGCCAAGCTCGCCTCTGGCCATCTGGTCTTCGAGTCGCACGAGCTGGTCGATGCGTGCCTGAATCGTGGCGAAGTTGGTGAGCATGCCTCCCAGCCAGCGCTGGTTGACGTAGTACATGCCGCAGCGTTCCGATTCTTCCTGTACGGATTCCTGGGCCTGTTTCTTGGTGCCGACGAAGAGGATTGACTCGCCCCCGGCGACGACGTCCTTGATGAAGTCGCAGGCTTTGTCGAGCATGACGGCGGTCTTCTCTAGGTCGATGATGTGGATGCCGTTGCGCTTGGTGAAGATGTAGTTTTTCATCCGCGGGTTCCAACGACCCGTCTGATGTCCGAAGTGCGCTCCGGCTTCGAGGAGCTGTTTGATGGTTACAGTATCTGGCAAGTTATCTGACCTCCCTTGGTAAATTAATCGTAAGTGTTCAGGATTCAGTCCGTAACCAGTATAGCATACCTTACGTATGACGGCAATAGCTTATGTTAAGAAGGGGTTATTTTATCTACCTCACCCCCTTTGTCCCCCTGCCTTCGCCGAAGCGGCTACGCGCAGGCAGGCTTTGCGAAAGGGGGATAGTAAATGTCACCCTCACCCCTACCCTCTCCCATCAAGGGAGAGGGTAAGAGACTGCGGGATAAGCGGAGAATGATGCGAGGGCGGCCCGCCTACGCTAAAGCTACGACGGGCAAGCTGGGTGGGAATAGATAACAGGCGAGAGAAAGATTACATATTTTACTTATGCCAGTATTGGTGTATAATGACTGCAAATAGTCAGGGAGGTGGCAATATGACCGAAGAGGTTGCAATGTTTGTCGACTTAGAAAATTTAAGATACAGTCTGTTAAATCTTTACGGGCAAGAACCTAACCTAGCATACTTAACTGAAAAAGCAAAGAAGTACGGAAGGCCATCAGTTATGAAAGCCTATGCTGATTTCCAAGAGCACCCATCTGAATTAAATCGTCAATTACAAGTAGTTGGTATAGAATCAATAAACACTCCTGTAAAACGAAGCACTTACAAACGAGGGACTCAGGATGTAGAGCGGATTAAAAATGCTGCAGATATGTGTTTAGCTCTTGATGCAATAATGGAAGCTATCGAAGCTGATAATAATGGTAAGGTAAAAACTTTCTTAATTGTTGCTGGCGACCGTGATTATGTAAAGTTAGTTACTCTCCTACGCAATAGATTTGGACAAAAGGTTGTAATAGTAGGCGTTCCTGGTGCAGTATCAAGCGATTTGGTAAATGCAGCTGGAAACGACGACCACATTGAAATAGAGACTCCTCCTCCTGCCGATGTAAATCAATTAAAAAGTAATATAATTGGTATGATTAAGAAAGGTCCATCACCGCTCAAATACTGGACCGTAAGAATCATAGACCAATGGTGTCAAAATGAGAAACAGCATATCCCTGGGACAGCAAAAGAACGTAGGGATGCATTACACGCGTTACTTGATGAAAAAGTCTTAGTTCGTCAGACAAGAAAAGATCCAAAAAGAGGAGACGTTACCGAAGTTATACTAGACGAAAAAGCAGCAAAACAAAAAGGATATATAGAATAAAATAAAGAAGCCCCTTTTCAGGGGCTAGGCAAAGAAACTGATTAAATTTATACAAAAAACCTTAGTATTAAATAATATATCATAACTGTTGCATTTTGTCAATACCCCCCTTGTCAATTTTGTTTATTATCGTTTTATTTTAGTTCAGTCAATTTCATATTAATCATTACCAACACATTCCCCCACTCTTGACAAACTCCCCTCCCCATGATAAAGTTGAATATTAACAAAATTATGTAAAGGCTAGGAACGGGAGTAGTAAGCCTCGAAGCGGGGCCCAGAGAGTCGGGTAAGGTGTGAGCCGACGCCAGCGCAGAGACCGAATGGACCCGGGAGCCGCAAACCGAACGTCCTGAGTTTGCCGAAGGATAAGTAGGCTTTGCCGCCAGGGAAGCGTTAACGAATCCCGGGGTATCGTTCCGAAAGTACCGGGGCCGTACCCGACAGAGTGGACCAGACTTCTATTACTCCGGTCAAGAAGGGTGGCACCGCGGTATCAGCCTCCCGCCCCTTCAAAGGGTGGGGGGTTTTTTATTTGGAGAAAAGATGTATTTCCCGACGCTGGAAGAAGTGAAAAAACTGAAGAAACAGGGCAACCTGGTGCCGGTCTACCGGGAAATCAAGGCCGACCTGGACACGCCGGTATCCGCGTACCTCAAGATAGCCCGCGGCGACTACTCGTTCCTGCTGGAGAGCGTCGAGGGGGGCGAGCGACTGGCCCGCTACAGCTTCCTGGGGACGGAGCCTTCAACAGTCATAAGCACCGGCGGCGATAACGGCGTCGACCCCCTGCGGCTGATAGAGGAGGAGTTCCAGCGCTTCAAGCCGGTGCCGATAGAGGGTCTGCCGCGCTTTCACGGGGGTATGGTGGGGTACTTGAGCTACGAGGTGGCGCGGCACTTCGAGAGGCTGCCCTCGCCCGATAACGACCCCGTAAGCCTGCCCGAGTCCGTCATGATGCTGGCGGATACCCTGCTCATCTTCGACCACCTCACCCATACTATTAAAGTCGTCTCTCACGTCCGCCTCGACGGCGACGTAGAGTCCGACTATGCTAAAGCAATACAAAAGATAGACAACCTCGCCGAAAGGTTATATAAATCAGTTCCGATAAAAGAGAGTAAACCAGACACCGCTGCGAAATCGGCAATGGAATCGAACCTGACGCAATCCGAATACGAAGACATCGTGGAGCGCGCTAAGAAACACATCTACGACGGCGACATTATACAGGTCGTGCCCTCGCAGCGACTGTCCCGGCGCACCGTTGCCAGCCCCTTCGCCATCTACCGCGCGCTGCGCTCCCTGAACCCCTCTCCGTACATGTACTACCTGCACCTCGGCGACTTCTATATCGTGGGGACTTCGCCGGAGCTGCTGGTGCGCGTCGAGGACGGCACCGTCTCCAACCACCCCATCGCCGGCACCCGCCCGAGGGGTATTGACAGTCGGACGGACAGGGCGCTCGAAGAAGAGCTCAAAAACGACGAAAAGGAACGCGCCGAGCACCTCATGCTGGTGGACCTCGCCCGCAACGATGTCGGCAAAATCAGCCAGCCGGGCACCGTCGAAGTTACCCAGTTCATGGACATCGAGCGCTACTCGCACGTCATGCACCTCGTTTCCCACGTCCAGGGAAAGCTGAGGGACGGGTTCACACAATTCGACGCCATGCGCGCCTGCTTCCCGGCGGGCACGGTCTCCGGTGCGCCCAAGATACGCGCCATGGAGATAATCGCCGAACTGGAGCCGGACAAGCGGGGACCTTACGCGGGGGCGGTGGGGTACTTCGATTTCTCAGGCAACATGGATACGGCAATCGCTATACGTACCATAGTTATTAAAGACGGGGTGGCCTACGTGCAGGCGGGGGGAGGCGTCGTCGCCGACAGCATCCCCGAGAAAGAATACCAGGAAAGCATGAGCAAGGCACAGGCACTGCTGACCGCCATCGAAAACGCGGAGGCACCTTAAATATGATTTTACTGATAGACAACTACGACAGCTTTACCTATAACCTCTACCAGTACCTCAGCGAACTCGGGGCGGAGATAAGCGTGGCCAGGAACGACGCAATAAGCCTCGACGATATGGAAAAACTGGCGCCGGAGCGCATCGTTATCTCGCCGGGGCCGGGAACACCGGAGCAGGCCGGCATCTCCAACGATGTTATCCTGAGGTTCGGGGGGAGGCTACCGATACTGGGCGTGTGCCTGGGGCACCAGTGCATCGGCCATGCCTACGGGGGAATCGTCGACCACGCCGGGGAAATCAAGCACGGTAAGACATCCCTGGTGCACCACGACGGCAAGGGCGTTTTTACCGGACTGGCCAACCCCTTTCCCGCCGTCCGCTATCATTCCCTGGCGGTCAAGCGGCACAACCTGCCGGACTG
Organism: Dehalococcoidales bacterium; assembly: GCA_034430675.1. Classification (GTDB taxonomy): domain Bacteria; phylum Chloroflexota; class Dehalococcoidia; order Dehalococcoidales; family RBG-16-60-22; genus JAFGPF01. The sequence continues at coordinate 17,130 of DAOUEB010000147.1, read as the reverse complement.
CCTGGAGGTCAGCGCCTGGACGGACAATAATATCATCATGGGGCTGCGGCACCGCGTGTACCAGGTGGAGGGCGTCCAGTTCCACCCGGAATCGATTATGACGGGGGTGGGGAAGGACTTATTAAGGAATTTCTTAATTGGGAAATATTGAAAATCCCCCTTAGTCCCCCTTTTTCAAAGGGGGAAACTGGGTAAGGGAACTATGAGATAAGCGGTAGATGGTGCGAGGGCGGCATGGGTGGGAATAGATAAGAAACGAGGAGAGGAGGGGTAAGATAAAATGAATTTACCAAAACCAATGACCCTAGCAATAATATTAATAATAATAGGTATCGGGTTTGTTGTATTGATGTTTTTCAATCCTATTTCGGATATTGCCTTGGCAATAGCTGGGTTAGGATTCATCTTATCTGGGTTTATACAATTAGGACAGGCCCGCAATAGCGAGCAGAATGAAAAGCGATTTGAGCAACTAATGACCGAACTGGACAAGATAAGGCAGGAGCTTGAAAATGTGGAACAGCCCAAAGGAACAGGTGTTGCCATTGCTGACGTATTATCTTCCGGACTGAAGTATTATGCCGAACATATGAATAAGCCAGGGAAGGAAAACCTAAATGATTAAAGAGGCCATCAGCACTTTAGTCGAAGGGCGTTCCCTCAACTTCGAAGAGGCCTCCGGCAGCATGGAGGAGATAATGAACGGTGAGGCCACTCCGGTGCAGATAGGCTCTTTCCTGACGGCGCTCCGCGTCAAAGGCGAAACATCCGACGAAATTGCCGGGCTGGCCAGCGTCATGCGGGAGAGGGCGACCCCGGTAAATATAAGCAGTCCGGCTATCGATATCGTGGGGACGGGGGGAGACGGGTCCGGCAGCTTTAATATATCCACGGCGGCGGCATTCGTGGCGGCGGGGGCTGGTCTGAAAGTTGCCAAGCACGGCAACCGCGCCGCTTCCAGCCAGTGTGGCAGCGCCGATATCCTCGAGACGCTGGGGGTAAAGATAGAACTCGGTCCGAAAGCAGTCGCCGAGTGTATTGAAAAGGTCGGGATAGGTTTCATGTTCGCTCCTGTTTTTCACCCGGCCATGAAGCACGCCGCCCTTCCACGCCGGGAAATCAGCATTCGCACGGTGTTCAATATCCTCGGCCCGCTGACCAATCCCGCGCGAGTGGAGCACATGGTGCTCGGCGTGCCCGATGAAGAGCTAGGCAACAAGATTGCCGCCGTCCTCTACCGACTCGGTACCAGGCACTCGCTGGTAATACACGGCCGGGACGGCCTTGATGAAATAACGATAAGCGGCAAGTCGCTGGTATGGGATATCAGCGAAGAATTATTATCGCCGCCCTATGAAATATCGCCCGATAGCTTCGGATTCGAGGAGTCGGGAAGGTCGGAGATTATGGGAGGCACGCCGGAGGAAAACGCGGCAACGCTGCGCCGTATCCTCGACGGCGAAAATAGCGCCCTGCGCAATACGGTCGTGATGAATGCCGCCGCGGGACTCGTCGCCGGGAATGTCACGGCAGACCTTCAAAACGCGGCGCGACTGGCCGAAGTGGCTATCGACAGCGGCCGGGCGATGGGTAAACTGAACCAGCTGGTGGAATTGAGCCAGCGTCTGGGGCAAGCATGACGGCAACGATACTGGATAAAATACTCGTCGACAAAAAGCTGGAGGTAGAGCAGAGGAAACAGCTTCTGCCGCTCTCTGCCCTGAAGGAGCGCATTGCCCAGTATAAACCCCTCGACTTTGCCGCCGCGATGAGAGGCGACGGCATCAAGCTGATTGCCGAGGTAAAAAAGGCATCGCCTTCCAGGGGGGTATTATGCAAGGACTTCGACCCCGTGGCTCTGGCTACAACCTATGCCCGGAACGGCGCCGCGGCTATCTCGATATTGACCGAGGTTAAACACTTCCAGGGCAGCCCCAAACACCTGGCGGCAATTAGAGAAAAGGTGAATATCCCGCTGCTGCGCAAGGACTTTATCTACGACGAATATCAAGTCTATGAGTCCGCCGCCTACGGCGCCGATGCCCTGCTCCTGATAGCGGCGATACTGAGTCCGGAGCAGCTCGGCGAATTACTGGAGATAAGCCACAGCCTGGGAATAAGCTGCCTGGTCGAAGTGCACAACGAGGACGAACTGTTCACGGCGCTCCTGGCCGACGCTAAAATAATCGGTATTAACAATCGGGACCTCAATACCTTCAAGGTCGATACCAATACTACGCGCCGCCTGCGGATGTTCATTCCGAAGGAAAACATCGTGGTCAGCGAGAGCGGTATCCATAATCAGGACGACATGAAGAAGATGAGGGAGTGCAAGGTAGACGCCGTGCTGGTGGGCGAGGCGCTGGTGACCGCCGGCGATATCCCGGCCAAAATAAGGGAGATAATGTCATGACCAGAATCAAGATTTGCGGCATCCGAAACGAAGAGCAGGCTTTAGCCGCGGCGGAGGCCGGGGCGGACTTCATCGGGGTGGTCTTCGCCCGGAGTCCCCGCCAGGTTACTCCGGTGCGGGCGGAGAAGATAGTAGCGGAACTAAAGAAAAATAAGGCATCTGTAGAGGTCGTCGGCGTTTTCGTCAATGCACATCTGGGCACGGTAAACAGGATAGCCGAGAGGTGCCGTCTCGACTGGGTGCAGATGAGCGGCGACGAGCCGTGGGAGTACTGCCGGGAGCTTGCGCGACCGGTCATCAAGGTCGTCCGGGTAAGCCGGAACCGCAAACCGGAGCAAGCCTGCCGGGACCTGGACTACGGGACGAAACTCCTGAAGAAACAGAAGCATATTTTCATGCTCGACTCAGATGTCAGTGACAGGTACGGCGGCACGGGCAGGAAATTCGACTGGCATCTGGCGGCGCCGGTAGCCAAGGAGTTCCCGGTAATTATCGCCGGAGGACTGACGCCGGGCAACGTCTCCGAGGCGATAAAAGTGATATCTCCGTGGGGGGTGGACGTATCTTCGGGGGTAGAAACCAAAGGCATCAAAGACATGGGCAAGATTAAGAAATTTATCGAAGCCGTGAGGGAAGCCGATGAGCGGGCCTGACACACGCGGCTACTTCGGGGAGTACGGGGGTAAGTTCGTGCCGGAGACGCTGATGCCGGCGCTTGCCGAGCTGGAGAGCGCCTACGCCGATGCCCTGGCCGATGCCGAATTCCAGGAGGAGTTTAACCGGCTATGCCGGGATTATATCGGACGTCCCACGCCCCTCTATCATGCCCGTCAGCTATCGGATAAAATCGGCGGGGCAACTATACTGTTGAAACGTGAAGACCTCGCTCATACCGGCGCGCACAAGATTAATAACGCCCTGGGACAGGGACTGCTGGCCAGACGCATGGGCAAGACCAGAATAATCGCCGAGACCGGGGCCGGCCAGCATGGGGTCGCTGCGGCCACCGTCTGCGCCATGCTCGGGCTCGAGTGCATTATCTACATGGGCGAGGAGGATATCCACCGCCAGGCGCCCAACGTCAACCGTATCAAACTGACGGGCGCCGAAGTAGTCCCCGTTACCTCGGGGAGTCGAACCCTGAAGGACGCTATCAACGAGGCCATCCGCGACTGGGTCAGCAACGTCCGCAACACCCACTACCTGCTCGGCTCGGTGGTTGGCCCGCACCCTTATCCCGTGATAGTGCGCGACTTTCAGTCGATTATCGGTCGGGAGGCCAGGGAACAGGTGTTAGAAAAATATCATCGCCTGCCCGACTACCTGGTGGCGTGTGTCGGCGGGGGCAGCAACAGCATCGGCCTATTCCACCCGTTTTATAACGATAAACAAGTGAAATTCATCGGGGTCGAGGCCGGAGGGCTGGGACTGGCCACCGGTAAGCACTCGGCCGCCCTGCTCACCGGCAAGACTGGCGTGCTGCACGGAACGAAGTCTTACCTCATGGAGAACGAGCATGGCCAGATAATGGAGACTCACAGCATAGCGCCGGGATTGGACTATCCGGGGGTGGGGCCGGAGCACAGCTTTTATAAAGACAGCGGGAGGGCCACCTATGCGGCTGTTACCGACGAGCAGGCGCTGGAAGGATTTAAGTCGCTGAGCGATACCGAGGGCATCATTCCGGCGCTGGAGTCCGCCCACGCGATATATTACGTCGCTAAAATGGCGGCGGAACTGCCGAAAGAGCAGCTTATCATCGTAAATCTGTCGGGGCGGGGCGATAAAGACCTTGATATCGTCACTAAAGCCCTGGGGATGGAGCTATGAGCCAGATTACATCAGTATTTAAACCGGGCCACAAGGCGTTGATAGCCTACATTACCGCCGGCTATCCCGATATCGAAAGCACGCCGGAGATAGCCGTAGCGCTGGCCGAAAGCGGCTGCGATATCATCGAGCTGGGCATCCCGTTCTCCGACCCGCTGGCGGACGGCGCCACCATCCAGAAAGCAAGCTACCAGGCGCTGCAAAAGGGCACCACGCCGCAGGTCTGTCTGGAGGTAGGCACGGAGATAAGACGGAAAATAGCAACACCCCTGGCTTTCATGACCTATTATAATCCCGTACTCAACTACGGACTGGAAGCTTTCTGTAAGGGTTGCGCTGAAGCTGGCATAGGTGGTTTAATAGTCCCTGATTTACCACCGGAAGAGGGGGCGGAACTGGAAAAAATCACGCGAAAGCATGACCTGGACCTTATCTACCTGCTGGCGCCTACCAGCACCGATGACAGGGTCGATGTGGTGGCGGAGAGGGCGAGGGGGTTTATCTACCTGGTCTCACTTACCGGCGTAACCGGGGCCAGAGACACTCTATCACCGGAGCTCGAAGGCTTCGTGAAAAGAGTCAGGGGAAGGGCGAAACAGGCGTTAAACGTTGGCTTCGGTATATCTACCCCGGAACAGGCTCAACGTGTTGCCTCTGTAGCCGATGGCGTAATCGTTGGCAGTCGGCTCATTCAACTGATTGAAGAAGATACAACACTTGCCTCGCTCAGGTCTTTCGTTGCCACCCTGCGCCAGGCACTTGATTCATTTGAAGTAAATAAGGAGGTGAGTTAATATATAATTTATCATGTCATGGCCAAAGAGCCTCGTCCTGAAAATTAAACATCAAATTCAATAAAAAAGGAGGAAAAATGAAAAGGACAAAGTTCATTCTTGAAGAAAAAGACATGCCGACCCAGTGGTACAACATCCAGGCAGACCTGCCGGAGCCGCTGCCTCCGGTTCTTCACCCCGGCACCGGCAAGCCGGTAACCCCCGATGATTTGGCACCCCTCTTCCCTATGGAGCTCATCAAGCAGGAGGTCAGCACCGAGCGCTACATTGACATTCCAGAGGAGGTACAGGAAATATACCACACCTGGAGACCCACCATCCTGCACCGGGCGTACCGCCTGGAGAAAGCTCTGGATACACCGGCCAAGATTTTCTACAAATACGAAGGAACCAGCCAGGCGGGGAGCCACAAGCCCAACACCGCCGTCGCCCAGGCATACTACAACAAGAAAGAGGGCATCAAGCGCATGACTACCGAGACGGGCGCCGGGCAGTGGGGCAGCGCCCTGTCTATGGGCTGCATGTTCTTCGGCATCGAGTTAAAAGTCTACATGGTCGGCATCAGCTACTACCAGAAGCCCTACCGCCGTATCATGATGGAAACATGGGGCGCTACCTGCGTGCCCAGCCCCAGCCCGGATACCAAGGCGGGACGGGACATGCTGGCCAAAGACCCCGACTGCCCCGGCAGCCTCGGGCTGGCTATCAGCGAAGCGGTTGAAGATGCCGTATCCCGGGATGATACCCACTACTCGCTGGGCAGTGTGCTCAATCACGTCCTGCTGCACCAGACCATAAACGGTCTGGAGACAAGGAAACTGATGATGGAGCAGGCGGATGCCTACCCCGACATTATCGTCGGCTGCATCGGCGGCGGCTCAAATTACGCCGGGTTGTTCCTGCCCTTCATCAAAGATAAGATTGAAGGCAGGAAACCAGACCTGCGCATCATCAATGTTGAGCCAGCCAGCTGCCCGACCCTGACCAAGGGACCTTACACCTATGACTTCGGAGATGTGGCTGGTCTTACCCCCCTGCTCAAGATGTACACCCTGGGCCACGATTTCATCCCGCCGCCGGTTCACGCTGGAGGTCTTCGCTATCACGGCATGGCACCCATTATCTGTCACCTTTACAACCTCGGGCTGGTTGAAGCCCGGGCGGAGCACCAACTGGCTACCTTCAAAGCCGGGGTACAGTTTGCCCGCACCGAGGGTATTCTCAGCGCACCGGAGACCAACCACGCTATCAAGGCGGTCATTGACGAAGCCCTTAAGTGCAAGGAGTCCGGCGAAGCCAAGACCATCCTGCTGGCCCACAGCGGACACGGGCACGTTGATATGGCTGCCTACGAAGCCTATCTATCGGGCAAACTGGAAGACTACGCCTACCCCGAAGACAAGGTGAAAGAGGCGCTGGAACACCTGCCTAAAGTACCAAGCACATAGTATGCCATCTCATGGCTTTGACCCTGACACACCCTCTCCCCTGAAAAGGGGAGGGGGTGTTTTTTTTACCTTACCCGCTGACCGCCTCTCCAAGTCAGTAATATCAGAATACAACCATTTTCGATGACCCGGTATAACGTTAACAAAAGAATAACCGACCCTATTCAGGTCGGTTTCACTGTGGGCTCATCGCCACCAAAGTGACCAGACACAGGTGGCGAGTCATTACCTCCCTCATACCGGTACTGTTGAAGACTACCTGCGGCGGTAGCGTTCCTCGCCTATCCGTCCCATCGCCTTAAGGAAACGGGACAGGCCGAAGAGGAAGATGATGAAGAAGACGATACCGGCGACGAGGACCCAGGGATTGGAATAGATACCGGCGTCCGCCAGCTCCATGGCGGGGAGAAACATGAGAAGCGTGCCCAGAAACCCGATAACGAGCATGATAATGCCCAGCTTCACGGCCGCAAACCTCCCCGGTTATCCGGCGGATATAAAATCGCGGTATAGCCGCTACTAATAGACATATGCAGAAACCCGGAACGACTACCTACTTCCGATTTCTACCAAAGTAATTATATTCTTTTACGAGGAATTGTCAAAATACCTTTAACTCACTTTCCCTAACAATTTACAGGACGTTATCGAAAACAAACGAACGATAGACAAATCGATTGGAGAGGGGTTGGGACGAAAATCCCTCTTCCCCAAGGGGCGGGGGTAAAGGTGCGAGGATATTAAATCTCCCTTAATCCCTCCTTACGAAGGAGGGAGACTGGAAAAGGGGTGGGGGGTAAAGGGGATGAGCTACCTCTCGCGGCGTACTCCCCTGTTTTTTCACCCTCACGCCGTTCGCTGCGCTCAGGGCAAGCTCTGCCCTCTCCCATCAAGGGAGAGGGGTAATAGTCTTCTCGGGATAAGCTGTAGATGATACCGGGCGGTTTGGGTGGGAGAAGATAACTTCATAATATCTTAACAATTCTGCCCTATGCTATAATAGGTAAGTATGAAAAGATTGAACCCAATAGCCCTGTTTGTTGCGCTGGTTCTTGTCCTGTCGCTGTTACTTACACCGGGATTGGGCTGTATCACCATTACCACACCGGAGATAACGACCCCTCCACCCGCCGAAACGCCGATACCAGTGCCCGAACCGATTAACCCCGAGTGGACACCACCGATAACGACAGACAACCAGGCGTCAGAACTGCCCGGTATCGCCGACGTGGTCGCCATGGTGAAACCTTCGGTGGTAGCCATCACCACGGAAGTAATCGGACAAAGCATCTTTGGGCAGTACACGCAGGAGGGAGCCGGCTCCGGCTGGATTATCGACGAGGACGGCATCATTGTAACCAATAACCATGTCGTTGAAGGCGCCAGGACAATTACCGTCACTACCGATAGCGGCGATGCCTATACCGCCGAAATCAACTCGGTGTCCACCGACCCGCTTAATGATATAGCCATACTTAAAATAGATGCCCACGGCCTCCCGGCACTTGATAGGGGCGACACCTCCAGGCTGAGGGTTGGCGACTGGGTGATAGCCATCGGTAATGCGCTCGGCCAGGGAATCCGCGCCACCGAGGGAATTATAAGTCGCAAAGGCGTTAACCTGCCGGTGTCGCAGGGGCAAACACTTTACGACCTCATCGAGACCAGCGCCGCCATCAACCCCGGCAACAGCGGCGGCCCCCTGGTAAATCTGGCCGGTGAGGTAATCGGTATCACCAGCGCCAAGGTCGCCCAGGTAGGTGTCGAGGGCATGGGATACGCCATAAGCATCGACACCGCCGTGCCCATCATTCAGGAACTGGTCAACAAGGGGTACGTCACCAGGCCGTGGCTGGGGGTGGGACTCTATACGGTCAACCAGATAGCGATAAGACAGTTGCGGCTATCCATAGACCACGGAGTCCTTCTGGTTGAGGTGGTCGCCAAAGCGCCGGCGGACCAGGCCGGACTCAAGGAAGGCGATGTTATTATAGAGATAGGCGGCGAGCCAGTAAACAATGTCCAGGAGCTTACACGAATCCTGCATGCATCGGAAATCGGGCAGCCGCTGGAAATAAAGTACTGGCGCGCGGACGCGGAATATACTACCACCGTGATACCCACCGAGAGCCCGCGCCCCTGAACTAAACCGCCTTTTTCACTCCCAGTCGCAGGCTGTAACCGATTATCCTGTAGGTATCCTGAAAATCAGCGTCTTCAGGCACGCCTTCCTCAAGCTCATTGGATAGCGTCTCCTGCATGATGTAATCGGCGAAGGCGGAGATAGACTGCACGAAGTTGGCATCTCCCTCGTAATAGGTAGTGATGTGGTCGGCGATTTCATACCCGGCGGAACGACGCATCATCTGCACGCGGTGCACAATCTCGCGCGCAATGCCCTCGGCTTCCAGCTCAACGGATATATAGGTAGATATAGCCGCGTTATTGGTAGTCTCGCTGACGACGGCATAGCCCACCCCTTCCAGTCCAGCCACCTTTTCTATAGAATCGTACCTCAGCTCTTTGACGTTAAGCTCTTCCAGCACCAGAGGCGTAGCTCTATCCAGAGCCCGCTTTTCCCAGTCGGAAGTGACACCGACACAGAAGGTCTCCAGCGGCTGCCTCACCTTGATGCCGGCCCGGCTCCTTGCCGCCCGACCCAGGCTGCATACTTTCATGGCCAGGCGGTTATCAGTGGCCAGCTGCCTGTCTATTTTGCCCTCGTCCGCCAGCGGGAAATCGGCCAGGTGCACGCTTTCCGGGGCTTCCGGGAAGGCAGAGCATACTAAATTCCGGTAAAGCTCTTCGGCGAGGAAGGGAGTAAAGGGGGCCATCAGTTTGGTCAGCGTTACCAGACATTCGTAAAGGGTGTTGTAGGCGGACAGCTTATCGGCGTCGTTCTCGCTTTTCCAGAAGCGCCGCCGACTCCGCCTGACGTACCAGTTGGACAGTCCGTCGACAAAGCTTTCAAGCTTTCTACCAGCCTCGGTGGGGCTATAGCCGTCCAGCGCCGAATCGACATCCTTGATAAGCTGATTAAGCTCGGAGAGTATCCACCTGTCGAGCTCGGCCTCCGGCGGCGGGGCTGTTTCGGCATTCGGGTGATAGTTATCGATATTGGCGTACATAACAAAGAAGGAGTAGACGTTCCAGAGCGTCGAAAGGAAGCGACGGGATACCTCGTCCACCTGCTTCTCGTCGAACTGGCGCGGGTTGCCCGGCGCCGAGGCGGTATAGAGATACCAGCGCAGGGCATCGGCGCCGTATTTCTCTATTACTTCAAACGGCCAGACGACATTGCCCTTGCGCTTGCTCATCTTTTCGCCTTTGGCGTCCAGGATATGCCCCAGGCAGATGACATTCTTAAAGCAGGGCCGGTTGAACAACAGGATGGATATGGCGTGCAAACTGTAGAACCAGCCGCGGGTCTGGTCGACGGCCTCACAAATGAAGTCGGCCGGAAATCGCCCGTCTTCGAGCAGGGTCTCATTATCGAAAGGATAGTGGCTCTGGGCCACCGGCATGGCTCCGGAATCGAACCAGCAGTCGATGACCTCGGGGACGCGTTTCATCTGCCCGCCGCATTTAGAGCAGGCAAAGGTCAACTCATCAACAAAGGGACGGTGCAGGTCAAACGGCTCCTTGAAGCCGGAAAAGCCGTCTTTCTGTTTAAGCTCGTTCATACCGCCAACGCATTCAAAAGCGCCGCAGGACTCGCAGCGCCAGACCGGCAGCGGCGTGCCCCAGTAGCGTTCCCGCGAGAAAGCCCAGTCGATATTATTTTGAAGCCAGTCGCCGAAGCGCCCGTACTTGATATGCTCCGGATACCAGTTAACCTCGTCATTGCCGGAGAGGAGCCTGTCTTTCAGGGCGGTGGTCTTGATGTACCAGGTCTCCTTGGCATAGTAGAGAAGAGGCGCCTCGCAGCGCCAGCAGAAGGGGTAGGTATGCTTGATGGTCCCGCTGCGGAGAAGCAGACCACGCGATTTTAAATCATCTATAATATCTTTATCGGCGTCCTTGACGAATTTGTCGTAGCCTGGTATAGAATCCATTGTCTCTACAGGCGATAATAACGCCGAAACTTCATCTCGGAGCATGCGTCTATATATACTAGGTGTATATCCAGTTGGATATCTTTTTACTATTCCATCAAGATTCACGGAATGTACAAGAGGTAAATTTTCTTTCTCTCCAATTTCAAAGTCAATCTCACCATACGCAGGGGCGATATGAACAATACCAGTACCTTCTTCCATGGATACGAAATCGCCTGCTATGACCCGATAGCCTGGTAAATCATCCTTTTCTTTGAAAATGGTCACCTTATAAAGCGGCTGATAAGCAACTCCAACGAGTTCCTTGCCTTCCAGCTTGGTGACTTCTTTACAGTCGCCGAGGCCGACAGCCCCAACCAGTCGTGCCGCCATGATAAGGTATTCATCATCAGCCTCAAGCACGACATACTCGGCATCAGGAGCCACGGCCAGTGAAGTATTGCCCGGCAAAGTCCACGGAGTAGTTGTCCATGCCAGTAAATAAGCAGGCTTGCCTGAATCCTGAAAAAGCTTTAGAAGCTTTTCGTGTGCTCTAGAGCCAGCTAACGATGTTAAATCAATCTTGAACTTTATGTAAACCGAGGGGTCTTCCGTGTCTTTATAGCCCTGCGCTATCTCGTGGGAGCTCAGTGATGTGCCGCAGCGTGGGCAGTGGGGCGTGACCCGGTAGCCCTGATAGACAAGCTCCTTGTCCCACATCTGCTTGATAGCCCACCAGACGGATTCAATATACTTATTGTCCATGGTGATATAGGGGTGTTCCAGGTCAATCCAGTAGCCGCTTCGTTCCAGTATCTCCTCGAACTCGCGCATATAGCCGTTAACGCTCTGCCGGCACAGCTCGTTGAAGCGGGCGACGCCGTACTCCTCGATTTGAGTCTTGGAGGAGATGCCGAGCTGCTTCTCGATTTCCAGTTCCACCGGCAGGCCGTGAGTATCCCACCCGCCGATGCGCGGGGCGTAATAGCCCTTCATTACCTTATAGCGTGGTATGGCGTCCTTGAAAACGGAGGTCAGGACATGGTGCAGCGCCGGGCTGCCGTTGAGCGTGGGCGGCCCGTCATACAGAACGAAACGCGGCCCGCCCTTACGAGCCTCAACGCTGCGCGTATAAATATCATTTTTCTTCCACCAGTCAAGTATTTTCTCCTCAAGCTGAGGAAAGTTTACTCTACTGCCGACAGGATTAAACATTTTTATTCTCCCGTTACTGTAATTTGTTTGCTACTTTATTTTTAAGAGCGAAGAAATCCTATCGGGACAGCGATAGAGATTGCTTCGTCGCTACGCTCCTCGCAATGACATATTTACCAAATAAAAAAGCCTCGCCTTAAAGGGACGAGACTCTTTATAAAGTTCCCGCGGTACCACCCAATTTCCCCGATAACATCGGGACACTCTTCAGGGCACGATTCATGCCCTCGTCTCGGATAACGGTTGACGGGACCGACCAGGCCTACTAATCCCGACTCGCCGCCGGGCCTTTCGGTTGGTAGCTCAGGAGTGATTTCCAGGGTGAGGGCATGTCTGCTCGCACCGTACCAGACTCGCTAAATACCCTTTACCGCCCTTACTCTTCTCCGTCACTGCCCTTCTCAGCTTTATGTTAACACAACTCAGTGGGTAAGTCAATAATATAGACAGGTTGATTAGTGAAAGATACTTGAGAGATTCTTCGCTACGCTCAGAATGACATTGATTATCTCAATAGTGTGGTATCTTTTTGGGGGTAATAACTACCTTCCGGGCCTCACCTACCCCGGTACTCTCGGTGAAGACATCGGGGTGGTCAGCCAGGGCGAGGTGGATAACGCGTCTCTCAAAAGCGGTCATGGGTTCCATGGAAAAAGGCATTTCCCGGGTCGTTACCTGGTCCGCCAGTCTGGCGGCCAGAGCCCGTAGCCCTTCGCAGCGGCGCTGCTTATAGCCTTCCACATCCAGAACAATCGGCAGCCTTACCTCCATATTATGCGCCATAATCACCCTGACGATATGCTGCAGGGAGGCCATGGTCTGACCGCGGCGCCCGATTAATATCCCCAGGTCCTCACCTTCTATGTTGAGGCCAATCGAAGAGGCATTGCCGTCCTCGTCTATAGCCGTGAATTCATCGGAAAGCGTCACAGTCGCGGGCAGGTCCATCAGGTCCAGGAGCTTTTCCAGTACATTTTTTACCGTCTCGTAAAGTTCACTCTGTTCCTCAGGTATTTCCATTTTAGCTAACCCCTTATTGATAACGGTCTTACTTCTTGCGGCGTCGCTGCACCCTATCCTTGCCCGGTTGATACCTTATTTTACTGGGTTTCGATGGGTGATAGGCGTCTTTCCTTGAAGAATCACTATCGGAAATGACAATATCCGCCCCGACATCGTCGATGGACTTCCTTTCCACCGAGGCATCGAATTTCACGTGCTTCTTGTCACTATCGGCCATCACTTCCGTAGGCCTCCGGCGGAGTCCGCCCCATCCGGTTATCCGGTACTGTAAAACCACCCTGACCACGCTGTTAGCCACCCAGTAGAGAGACAGGCCGCTGGGGAAGGATAGTGCCAGGAGGGCGAACATCATCGGCATCATCCAGAGCATCATCTGGCTCTGCTGCGCCTGCTTGGGGTCGGATGATATGGTCATCGACATCTTCTGCTGCAGCCACATCGTAGCGCCGACCAGAATAGCCAGAATGAAATTAGGCTGGGCCAGGTCCAGCAAGAAAAAACTTTTATTCAAAGGTAGCGCGGAATAGACAATCGGCCAGGGGTAAAGGTACTTGGACAGGTTCAGCAGGCCCTCCGGGGCTACCGCCAGAGCCAGCATAATGGACTGGTAGAGGGCAATCCATACCGGCATCTGGATTATCATGGTGATGAAGCAGCCGGCCGGCTTGACGCCCGATTCCTTGTAAAGCCTCATCTGTTCCTGGCCCAGCTTCTGCCTGTCCTTGCCATACTTCTTTTGAAGTTCGGCTATCTTGGGCTGCAGGTCCTGCATCGCCTTGGAGGACCTTATCTGTTTCAGGGTCAGCGACAGCATCGCGAGATTGACAATGATGGTCAGGGCGATGATAGCCAGACCGAAGCTACCGCCCAGGTAATCCGACACTACGATAAGGACATTGATTACCGGCTGCTGGATTATTAGTTCCCAAGCATTCAATGTATTCTACCTCAATTCTGACTCTTTAAAGAGACAGGGCGTAATATGGCCCCGTTGATGGCGTTGATGCGCTGCAAAGATATATCCTGCGTGTGAATAAAGACGATTCCTTCATACGCGGTAAGCGGACCGTCGATATCCTGTTCAAAATCCGCCAGCTGCACGATTTCACCGGCGCCCGTAGCCAGGGAATAGATTACGCCTTTTCTCGTAGCAATGATAACGGAATCATCAACGACAACCGGCCGGGATGATACCGGGCTTTCCAGGGCATACCCGTTCAATTTAGCCCCGGTAGCGACTTTAAGAGCATATACATTGCCATCGAGACAGGGGGCATAAATGACTTCGTTAACGACTACTGGCTCGGCCCAGAACCAGTTTTCACCCATGAACTTCCACTTCAGACTGCCATCGAAAGCGTTCAGGGCATACATATGCCTATCGAAAGACCCGATGTACACCACATCGTTATAGACCAGAGGCGTGGCGATAATGGACCCTTCCGCGGCAAACTCCCACTTCTTGCTGCCGTCGGCAGTATTCAGGGCATACAGCTTCTTATCGAAAGAACCAATGTATAACGTGTCACCATACACCGCCAGCGTTCCCCATATCTTGTCGCCGGTCTGGAACTCCCAGAGGTTGTCACCGGTAGCGGTATCGAGCGCGTAAACTTTACCATTTTCACTACCGATATATAGCTTACCGTCAGCGGCAACCAGTCCACCGACGAACGGTTCAAGATAATCCTCGCGGGGATAAACCCACCTCAGGGCCAGTCCCTCGGTGTTGTAGGCATAAATTTTCCCGTTGTACCCGGCGATATAGACCAGCTCCCCGTAAACCACCGGTGTCCCGTAGATAGCCACCCCGGCGGAACCGGCCCCGCAGCCTCCACCCATAGCCGGAGAACAGCCAAAGATGCCCCCCTGACTGACCTGCTTGAGCGGCTCGGACCAGAGTCGGCTCTCGTCAGACAGATTAAGCGCTACCAGACGGCCTTCATTGGAGCCCACGAACAGAGTGCCGCCGGACACGGTTCCACCCGACCATCCAATCGGCGCCAGGCCTTTGACACAACCGAAACCGACCATGCCAACAGCGATAATCAATATCGTCAGGAGGACTACCCGGCCGACTCGCCACTTACCCTTTAAATTCACTGTATTCTCCTTCAAGGAAAAGACTGGCGGGACTCACCAAACTTCACGGTACCGGGTCATAACCGCCCGGATTAAAAGGGTGGCACCGGGCAATACGCCTGATGCCCATACCTATTCCTTTAAAAATTCCAAATTTAGTTATAGCCTCGTAGGTATACTGGGAGCAGGTCGGACTGAATCTACAGGACGGCGGCATAATCCGCGACAGCGTGAGCTGATAAAACCTAATTAGCTCCAGAGCTAACGCCTTCATATTCCCCCACAAATATACCGGCCCGGAACAATAGCTTCCTGACCGACTCCCCTAGATTCGTATAATCAGCCCCCGCCGCCGTAGCACGGGCGATGAAGATGATATCCCAACCCGGTTGCAGCGGAGTCTGTCTCACTATCTCCCGCAGCAATCGTTTTACTCTGTTGCGAACCACCGCTTTGCCTACACGACGGCTGACCGTAAAGCCATATCTGGATAAGTCAAGCCCGTTGGGCAGGGCCTTTACCACTATCTCCTTGCCTGCCCAGGTCTTGCCTTCATTATAAACCAGCTCGAACTGTGTTTTCCTGGTTAAATTTTGTTCTCCCCTCACGGCTACCCCAACCGGGTCATTTGATATCACCGTTAGACAACGGTCAATTTCTGCCGACCCTTCAATCGCCTGGATTTCAGGACAGCGCGGCCACCACGTGTGCTCATCCTTTTCAAAAAGCCGTGCTCGCGCTTCCTGGGAATTTTCTTCGGTTGATATGTCCTTTTTGGCACTTTAACTCCCTGCTAATAATAGACCATTTTCCCGAGTGAATGGAAAAGTAAGAAACGAGTAAATCCAGAGATATCAGCTCCTTAAACCAACGCCCCCCGTCTTACGGATATGTGCCGGTACATACGGCAACAAAGCCAGGTGCCGCGCCCTCTTAATGGCCGTAGCCAGCGCACGCTGGTGCTTGGCGCAGGCGCCGCTTTTGCGGCGTGGCGCAATCTTGCCTCTATCCGATATGTAAGGTCGTAGTAATGCCGTGTCTTTGTAGTCGATGTGCTTGACTTTGTCCCGACAGAAGAAACAAACCTTACGCTTGGGTATATACTTCGACCTGTCGGGTCTCCTGGTCCTGGTATCTCTCGTCTGTGCCATCCTGTCCTCTATATTTTATTATAAATTATCGTCTCTAATTAAAACGGAAGGTCTTCCGGGTCCACTTCGGAAACGCCGGCATCATCCGACTTCTCTTCCGGGAGAATGCCAGCTTCACCCGACTTCTCATCCGAAAGAACGGCCGCCCCGCGCCTGTCCAGAAATATCACCCGGTTGGCTATTACCTCAATCTTGGAATGAGGCTGTCCGTCCTGGCCTTCCCAGTTCCTGGTATGTATCCTCCCCTCGGCGTAGACAAGCCTGCCTTTGGCCAGAAACTGATTGCACTGTTCGGCCAACCTGTTCCAGGCCACCACATTAAACCATTCCGTCTCCTGTCGGCGTTCTCCCTCCGGTGAAGTATAGACCCAGTTAGTGGCCACGGAGAAAGATGTCACCGGCTTTCCATTCGGAGTAAAACGCATCTCAGGTTCGTTCCCAATATTCCCAATTATCGTCACCTTGTTCAGACTCGGCATTGCCTCTTCACCTCCCCGATACAACTCATGAGCTTGATACTTTTCGAACTTAACT
This sequence comes from Dehalococcoidales bacterium, assembly GCA_034430675.1. GTDB lineage: Bacteria > Chloroflexota > Dehalococcoidia > Dehalococcoidales > RBG-16-60-22 > JAFGPF01. The sequence continues at coordinate 603 of DAOUEB010000147.1, read as the reverse complement.
GCCTACTTTAATTAAAAGATGTCGCAGAATCTCCTCAGATATCTTCAAGTTCGCTTCGAGTTCTTTACATCGTGCCGGGCTTAGCTTGAACCTGGCTAAAACGTAGTTACCCTCCAGGAAATGATTCAACGGGTAGGCCAGTTTCTTTTTCCCCCACTGCTCGACGGAGTCGATAACGCCGTTCCTGCCGGTGATAAACTGGCTTACGCCGTTTATTTTACTCTCTAAAGCCTCATCGGCTATTTCGGGACTGACGATAAATACCATTTCGTAGTCCTGTAATCTCGTATCTTCTACTTTTGGCTCTTGTTTTTTTCTTGGCACCGTCCGATTCCTAAGCTAATTTCACGCTATTATACCATAAACCAGAATGGGAGACAACCAAGTTATGTTAGCATCCAGACCAGGGGCGAGAGCAGCCTGCCTTGACACAGTATCACACCTTTGCTAGACTCTTTTATAGGGCCCCGTAGTGTAGCGGTCTAACATGCCACCCTGTCACGGTGGAGATCGTGGGTTCAAATCCCACCGGGGTCGCCAATAGTAAACACCTTTACAGTTGAAGGCTTTTTAAACGTGTATTCGATAGTCACGTCCTGCCCG
>DAOUEB010000146.1:0-5544 GCA_034430675.1 Dehalococcoidales bacterium | reverse complement strand
CGCGGCGTTATCGTTATCCGGCCCGTCCGTCACGCCCCTGATATCCAGCACTTCCATATTTGCCATTTTGGCCAGGCCCTTCAGCAAGTCCACCCCCGATGTCAGGGCGGCGTCCAGTCCGTAGACTTCTTTGAAAGACGGCATCGCAGGAAGCTCGCCGCTGCCCCAGAAAAGCCAGATAGAGGTAACGGGCATATCGCTACGGTCCCGGCGCGCTACGTTGATTTCATGGCCGCTCAGCACGTCCTCGGAGCGCGCCATGAGGTCGCGCAGGAAGTCGCTGCCCTCGCCCTCCGGCAGGAAACCGGCCACGGGCTTGCCGGGGATATCGTGGGGAGGGGTACAGATGGCTTGAAGGGTATCCTCGCGTCCCCTCAGCTTCAATATGTGCCGGTAGCTGACGCCGGGGTAGAAAATTACGTCGTCGCTGCCGAGTTCCTCGTTAAGAGTAGCGATAATCTCTTTCGCCTCGTCACTGGGGATATGCCCGGCGCTGTAGTCCCGCATCTTACCGTCCTCAATATTTACCAGATTACAGCGGAAGACTACCTCCCTATTGTCAATATCTATGCCCAGGCTCAGGGCCTCGATGGAGGCACGGCCCCGGTAATAGACGGTGGGGTCGTAACCCAGCACCGACATGCAGGCGCAGGCGCTGCTCGGCTCCATCCCCGGCGGCACGGTGCGCACCAGCCCGGCAAAGCCCTCTGAAGCCATCTCATCCAGGTTGGGTGTCCGGGCCAGCTCCAGACAGGTCCTGCCGCCGCGTTCCGGCAGGGGCAGGCCGGCGGCGCCATCGATTATCAGAACAAGGTATTTCATTTAATTTCCATCTCCAGTTTACAACGGAGGCCTGATACGCCTATAATAGTGCTGGCGGGGCGTAGCGCAGTCCGGTTAGCGCGCCGCGTTCGGGACGCGGAGGTCGGCAGTTCAAATCTGCCCGCCCCGACCATCTTAGTCCGTCCCCCTTTTCGCCTCCTCCCAGAGGGCATTCTGCTCATCGAAGGAAAGCTCGTGGAAACTCTGCCCGCGCTGGCGGCACAGCTCTTCCATGTACGCAAAACGTTTATAAAATTTACGGTTCGCCTCCCGCAGCGCCGCCTCCGGGTCGACCCCTTCCCGCCGGGCGATATTGGCCAGCGTGAAAAACAGGTCGCCGTACTCCTGCGCCCGTTCCTCCGGGCTGTCGGCTTCCTGCAGTTCTTTCACTTCCTCCACCAGCTTATCGATGACACCTTCCGTATCCTCCCAGTCGAAGCCGACCCTCGCCACACGGCGCTGGATTTCGTAAGCGTAGCCCAGGGACGGCATTTCCTTCGGCACGCCCTCCAGCATAGAGGCGCCTTCCTCCCTTTCTTCTCGCTTGAGTTCCTCCCAGTTGTGCATCACTTCCTCGGCATCCTTTACCTTTGTGGAGCCGAAGATATGCGGGTGGCGGCGGACTATCTTGGCAGTGATGCTTTTTACCACATCACCTATCTCGAATTCCCCGTTATCCCTGGCAATCTGCGCATGGAGCACGATTTGCAGCAGCAGGTCGCCCAGTTCCTCGCAGAGCTTTTCCGGGTTCCCCTCGTCGAGCACTTCCATTACCTCGTAGCACTCGGAGAGCAGGTTACCCCGCAGCGACTGATGGGTCTGCTCCCGGTCCCAAGGGCAGCCGTCCGGGGCGCGCAGCCGGGCGATGATTTCCACCAGGGCATCGAATTTGCTTAAATCCTGCGGTAAAGACAATAGCGCCTCCTTAACTCTGATTATACAGGCTGAACATAAGTGGGGCAACACAAGGAGTGAATATTTCGGACTAGCTCGGCAGCACCGACCCGATGAAGTCCCGCTGGCCCCTCAGGAACTCGGCGGCGGACATGGCCTTTTTACCTTCCATCTGTACCCTGAGTACTCTCAGCACACCCTCGCCCGTGCCGATGCCCAGTCCCGCCTCATGTCCGGGGAGAGCGGTAACCCGCCCTACCTCCGAAGACCCTTCTCCAGGTAGAGCTACTGCCTCGATAATCTTTAACTGCTTACCGCGCCAGGTTGTATAGCACCCGGGCCACGGATAAAAAGCCCGTACCCGGCGCCAGATTTCCACCGCCGTGAGGTTCCAGTCAATCTCCCCGGCCTCCTTGTTTATCTGGCTGAAATAGGTGGCCTCATCCTCGTTCTGGGGTCGGGGCGTAATTTCGCCGCGCAGCCAGCCGGTCAGGGCCTCCTGGAGCAGGTGGGCCCCCACCAGGGACAGCTTGTCCGTGAGCGTGCCGGTATTATCCCGTGACGATATGGTAATTGCCGCTCGGGCCAGTACCGGGCCGGTATCCAGTTCCCTCCTGACGAGCTGTATACTGACCCCGGTAAATTCATCCCCCGCCAGTATAGCCGCCGCCACCGGCGAGGCTCCCCGGTGCCTGGGCAGCAGGGAAAAATGGACGTTAACGCACTGGTAAGGCGGAATATCCAGGACCGACTGCGGTAGAATCTGTCCGAAGGCGCACACCACGATTATATCGAGTTTTAATGCCGCCAGCTTTTCCACCACCTCGGCCGACCGGAAACTGTCCGGCTGGAACACCGGCAATCCCAATTTTACGGCCGACTCCTTTACCGATGGCGAGACCAGGGCACGTCCCCGGCCGGCGGGTCTATCCGGTTGGGTATAAACCGCGACAACGTCATGCCCATTAAGGACAAGGTGCTCCAGAGAGGGCACGGCAAATTCGGGCGAACCCATAAAAACAATGCGCAATTTCAGCCTCCAGACTCAAGAATTGTATCACTAAAAATATTTTTAAACAACCGGCCGTTTTAGGCTGGCAACCCCCGAAAACAAACAATAAAGACAGTTTTTAAGAGCTATTAAGAGGGGGAATAGGACAGAAATGGCTGGTTGCCGTCCCCAAAATATTTGCCACGGGGGGGTCGCCGATAGTATGCTATGTGGTGTTAATAACCTAATCATTTATTAACTTTTTACTCCTCAGAACCCGCCGGAACGGGCGGGAAATCCAGATGATTTGCGAAGCAGGGTGAGCTTGTGCCTTAAACAGGGTAGGGGGTGTTTTTTGCCTGCTCCGGGAGCTAATGCAGGCGCATAACTTATGGAACCATCTCGAAACCGAACGCCTCAGGAAATATGGGAAGCTGCCCTGGGCGAACTGCAGATCCAGGTCAGTAAGCCGAACTACCGTACCTGGTTCAGTAAAACCGCCGGCTTAAGCTACCAGGAAAATCAGTTCGTCATCGGCGTCCCCAATACCTTCGCCGCCGAATACCTGGATAAAAACCAGCGTTCGCTCATAGAAAAAGCCCTCATCGGGCTCACCTCCCCCGAAGTACAGGCGGTATTTCAGGTGAACGGTAAATCCCTTCATCATGGTAACGGCGCCGCACAGCCGGTCATTTCCCCACCCCCACCATCCTATACCAGATTAAATCCGCACTATACCTTCGATTCGTTTATCGAAGGCGGCGGCAACCGTCTGGCCCGTGCCGCCGCGCTGGCCGTAGCCCAGAATCCGGGACACAGCTACAATCCCCTGTTCGTCTACGGCGGTGCCGGGCTTGGCAAGACGCACTTGCTCCACGCTATCGGGCAGGCGGCCGCGGCCGACCATATCAACGTTATTTGCACCAGCGCCGAGCAGTTCACCAATGAATTCGTCAGTGCCCTGCGTGAGAAGACCACCGAGGAGTTCCGCAACAAGTACCGCAGCATCGGCATGCTGCTGATTGATGATATCCATTTCATCGGCGGCAAAGAACAGACCGAGGAAAGTTTCTTCCACACTTTCAACGAACTGCACAACACCAACCGGCAAATCGTTATCACCAGCGACTGTCCTCCCAGGTCGATGCCGCTGCTGGAAGAGCGACTGCGCTCACGCTTCGAATGGGGTCTCATCGTCGACATACAGCCGCCGGACCACGAAACACGCCTGGCAATTCTCCAGGCCAAATCCCGGCACATAGGAGTGAACGTCTCTCTGGATGTACTTGATTTGATTGCCCGGGAAGCGCAGCGCAATATACGGGTGCTGGAGGGTTCGCTTAACCGGGTACTCGCCTATGCCAAGCTGCTCAGGGTTGTCCCGACCGTTGAGATTGCCGCCAAGGCCCTCGAGGATTTGGCCAGCAAGGAGTACCTTTCGGGCGATATCACGCCGTATTCGATAGTGGAAGCCGTGGCCGAGTGTTTCCAGCTGCCCAGCGAGGAGTTACTGGGTCGCAAGAGGGACAAGGATACCACCCTGGCCCGCCGTCTGGCTATGTACCTCATACGGCAGGAAACCAACTGCTCTCTCGCTCAAATCGGCCATGAGCTCGGCAACCGCGACGCCGCCGCGGTGACTGCCGCCTGCAAGAAAATAGTCAGCGATATTAGTGATAGCCCTTACCTGAAGCGAAAAGTACGAGACGTCCATCGACAACTGCACCCCAAGGTAAATTCCAGGAACGCGGCCTGACCGCCGGCACTACTTCCGTTGTCTCTATTACTCTAGCCACTCCATCGTTTATAACGAATCTTCTCTTATTAACGATTGATTGGTCTTATACAGACTTTGGGAATTATTTGTGATGGTTTTGTGATTTTCTTGCATTTATTTTTATACTGGCAACAGCTTGGCGAGCCGGGCATTTCAAGCCCTTTATCCGATTAACTAATAATATCCGGATGCCTTATTATTAGTTCTGTTAATAAAAGTTAGACATATGATATGCTATTGTATAATCATATAAATAAAACCGAATTGTTTATATAATGTTTGATAAAGCAGAGATAAAAGTAAAAGCGGGTGATGGTGGCAGTGGAGCCGTTGGGTTCAGGCGCGAGAAGTTTATACCCTTCGGCGGTCCGGATGGTGGTGACGGTGGCAGTGGTGGGGATGTAGTGGTCAGGGCTGAAGACGCCATGGACAGCCTGCGAAGATACCGTCAGAAAAGGTCTTACCGTGCTGAAAACGGACGGAACGGCGGGGGCAACCGGAAGCACGGCAGGAACGGGGAAGACCTGATACTGGCGGTTCCGCCGGGAACAATGGTGACGGCGGATTTAAGTGACGGCACTGGTTTCCTTATTGCAGACCTTGAGAAGTCGGGTGATGAGGCGATTGTGGTTAGTGGGGGCGGGGGGGGCTGGGGCAATACGCACTTTACTTCCTCGACCAATCAGGCGCCGCACATTGCCCAGCGGGGAGAGACCGGTGAGGGGCGGACAATTCGGCTGGAGATGAGGCTTATTGCAGACGTCGGTATTATCGGTTACCCTAATGTTGGTAAATCGACCCTGCTGGCGTCGGCATCGGCAGCGAAACCGAAGGTCGCCAGTTACCCTTTCACAACCATCGAGCCGGTGCTGGGCGTTGTCGAAATCAGCCTGGAAAGTTTTGTAATGGCGGAAATTCCCGGACTGATTGAGGGCGCCCACCGGGGCCGTGGACTCGGTTACGACTTCCTGCGCCATGCCATGCGCACGAAAATCCTTATTCACCTCATCAGCGGAGACTCCGAGTCGCCGTCCGACGACATGATGCGTGTTAATGAAGA
>DAOUEB010000145.1:0-9646 GCA_034430675.1 Dehalococcoidales bacterium | reverse complement strand
CTTGACTCCGGCTTCTTTCAGTCGCCGGATGATATTAAGGTTGTCTTCCTGCCGGAAGAAGGCGGTAATGCTATCGGCAATCTTCGGGCCGACGGCGCTTATTTCCATCAGTTCGTCCCTGGGTGCCTTCGCCAGTTCGTCAAGACTGTGATATTTACCGGCCAGAACCTCCGCCATTTCGGTGCCGATATGCCTGATGCCGAGGGCGAAGATAACCCTGGCCAGCGGGCGTTCTTTGCTTCTATTTATGGCGTTGATGATGTTATCAGCGCTTTTTTCGCCCATTTTCTCTAAATCGGCCAGCCGTTCTTTTCTGAGGTAATAAAGGTCGGCGGCATTTTTCACCAGCCCTTCTTTATAAAGTGTGGCGCTTAGGTTTTCGCCGATGCCGCGGATATCCATAGCGCCCCTTGAGGTGAAGTGCTCTATCCGCTGCTGGGCCTGGGCGGGACAGGCGGCGTTGGAGCAGTAGTACATGACCTCGCCCTCGGGCTTGATGACCTCGCCGCCGCATTCGGGACAGGCGGGCTGTCCCTTATCGTTTTTTGGAAGCTTTTCCAGCAGGCTGAACTCCTTTTCCTTTCTGGTGCGTTTGCTGGTAATCGGCCCGACGACCTCCGGTATGACCTCACCCGCCCTCTGGATAATAACCGTATCGCCGATGCGGATATCCTTGCGGCGGATATCGTCCTCATTGTGCAGGGCGGCCTGCTTGATGGTGACGCCCCCCACCGAGACCGGTTCCAGGATGGCGTAGGGGTTGAGAGTGCCCGTCCGCCCCACGCTGATACCGATATCTTTGAGGACGGTGGTGCCCTGGACGGCGGGGAACTTGTAGGCAATCGCCCACCTGGGTTCGTGGCCGATATCACCCAGCTCTACGTGCAGGTTGAGCTGGTTTATCTTTATTACTATGCCGTCGGCTTCGTACTGTAGGCTTTCCCGCTGCGCTTCCCAGGTCTTATAGAAATTTTCGACTTCTTCGATATTTTTAAGTCGGCGGTTATTGGGATTTACCTTAAAATTCAACGATTTCAACCATTCCATGGTCTCCCAGTGGGTATCCGGGATGGCCTTGCCCTCGGCCCAGCCCAGCATGTAGATAATAATATCCAGCGGGCGTCTGGCGGTGACGCGGGAATCGAGTTGGCGCACCGAGCCGGCGGCGGCGTTACGGGGATTGGCAAAGAGGGATAGTCCTTCCGCCGCCCGCTCCTGGTTTAATTTGTGAAAGCCGGTTTTGGACAGGTAAACTTCCCCCCGCACCTCGAAGTGGGGTGGGGCGTCCCTGGGGACGGAGAGCGGGATGCTCCGGATGGTCCTCAGGTTCTGGGTGATATTCTCGCCCCGGAAACCGTCGCCGCGGGTGGCCCCGGTCACCAGTTGACCGTCAACGTAGGTGAGGGCCACGGCCAGTCCGTCAATCTTGTGCTCGCCGACGAAATCGAACGGGGTATCGCCGGCCAGCCGGGTTGTCCGTGTGTACCAGGCCAGCAACTCTTCCTGGGAGAAGACGTTGCCCAGCGATAGCAGGGGCTGGGGATGCTCCACTACCCCGAAGGCTTCCACCGGGGCGGCGCCGACGCGCTGGGTGGGGGAATCCGGGGTCAGGAACTGAGGGTACTGCTCCTCCATCTGCTTCAACTCCCGCATCAGGTCGTCGTATTCGGCGTCGCTGATTTCCGGGCTGTCCAGGACATGGTAGCGGTAGTTGTGGTGGTTGATTTCGGCACGGAGCTTTTCGATTTTTGCTTTAGCTTCGTCAGGATTAGTCACGCTGCACCCTCGTTTTTAATTTCTTTCCTCAAGTATAGCACAGGGTTGCATTGTGAAAAAATATAGTTTGCATGGCTTATTTCTTTGTAAACCTCACCCCCTGTGTCCCCCTGCCTTCGCCGAAGCGCCTGCCCGCCGCACGAGGCTTCGGCAGGCGGGGCTACGCGCAGGCAGGCTTCTCCTGACAAGGCTTTCAGCCCTGCTCGCCGAACAAGCCCGCCTTCCACAAAGCTCCGGAGGAGCGGCGGACAGGTTCTTTGGCAGGCGAGAGGAGAGGGGGAAGAAAGAGAAAGAGGGGCTTCGCCCCTCTTAGACGCCCCATGGGGTGGTTATCCGGCAGTCGGATTAAATTATCTTACTCGGATTCTACCCGTCTCAGTTCAAAGACCACCGGGTTGTCCGGGTCGGGGCAGGCCACGCGGGCTTTATCCGGGCCGCTTTCCCAGGGGAAGGCACCGCCGAACTCTAACGGCTCGGCGAAGGGGAACAACGTATAGAAAGCCCAGGAGCACATTCCCGGAGGCGTCGTCTGGCCGATAATGAACTCATCCCCGACCTTATGGCCGGCCTCGCAGGTGCCTTGCTGTGATATTACCCTGGCGATTATTTTCGTCATATTACGTAGGCTCCGCAGGTTGCTCAGCTTTCAAATCCGTGCTTAAAATTTCCAGGAAATGGTGGTCGTCCCTCGTTACCTTCTGGCTTTCCGTAATTTCCAGTCGTTTTTTAAACAGGGGGCCATCGATAACCAGGGTATGGTATTCCCCGGCTTCGCCGCAGGGCGTGATATCCCTGGTCTGGCTCAGTTCTTCTAATTGATTGATAAAATTTCTGTCTATTTTTTGACCCAGCACTTCCTCCCCGAAGAGGTCGGCCTTGACGGCGATGACCACGGCTACAAAACCGGCATCGATAAACTCCTCCATGAGATGTTTCTGGTCTTCGCCCCATAAAGGCAGATGCGGGGTCATACCGGCTTCCGCGCAGACCCTTTCAATCCACTCGCGGTGCGGATTAAAGTCGATATCCCCAAAGACACCGCCTTCAATCCCTTCCTGCCTGAAGACCTTGAGCATTTTTATGAACTGGGCTTCGTAGTTGTCTCCGGCGGTACGCTGCTGCACGATGGGGATACCCAGTGCCTCCGCTTGCTTCTTGATAACGGCGGCGGATATGCCGTGACTGCGTGAGCGCTGTCCGTCCTCGGTGACGGTATTGGCCAGATAGCGGACGTCCAGGCCACTGGCAGTCGCCCGGTAACAGGCGAGACAGCAGTCCTTACCGCCGCTCCATGAAGCGAAAACCCGGGACATGGGACCTCCTAACGTTTGAGATGGGAAACATCGTTCAGCAGGCTGAGTATAGCCCCCTGGGGATAAGTTTCAACTATGCTCAGCGAAGCCAGGTAAAGTCGTATCTGGCGCCAGTGCTTTACAGCTATTCCCAACAGGTGGCATATCATTATTTGCAACGGGCCGCCGTGAGCCACGACGAGCACCGTCTCCTTCTCCTTGTGTTTGTTCAGTCGGTCTAAAAAGCTGCCTACGCGCTTATCCAGGTCTGTAAGGCTTTCACCGCCGGGAAACGCTACCGTTTTCCAGTTAAGCAGTTCCTCGGCCAGTTCCGGGTGCAGCCGCTGTATCTCCCCGAATGTCAGCCCTTCTATGTAACCGAAATTGCACTCGTTTAGTTCGTCACATGCGGTGATGTTAAGCTGGTGCCGGGAGGCAATGATTTCCGCGGTGGAGCGGGCGCGGCTGAGGTTGCTGGAGTAAACGGCGTTAATCTTTTCCCCAGCCAGCCGGTCGCGCAGCTTTCCCGCCTGCCAGATGCCGATATCGCTCAATGCGATATCGGTCTTACCCCAGAACCTGTCGTCCTTATGTAACAGGGTTCTGCTGTGTCTTACCAGAAGTAGCCTTGACATGAGTGACTCCTTATAAATACTCCCATGTCATTGCGAGCCCTCACACTACGCTCAGGATAAACTCCGCGAAGCAATCTCATTCTACGTTATTTAGGGATTGCTTCGTCGTCCTTCCCTGGAAGGACTCCTCGCAATGACGTTGGTAAAGTCTTTATTCCTCTTCCGCAGTACGTTTCTTTAACCACAGCTGGGGGAAGGTAGACGTGACGCGTCTCAGGGATTCCAGCTGCTTTTTAACATCTTGGGCTGTGGACTCATCGGTGAGAAGCTGTTTGAGGCGCGACTGGTCCAGTCCCTGCACCTTTTCCCAGAGTCCCTCCGGTTCCAGTATGGCCCTGACCTCGTCCTCGCTGAAACCCGTTCTCTCCATGAGTTTATAGGTAATTTCGTGCTCGCTGCCGAAAACCCGGTTCAGGTCCTCGGCCTGGCAGTATTCGATAATCGTCTGTTTGGCCTCTTCAAGCTGCGTTTGCAGCTCTTTAATCTGGGCTTGAAGGTCGGCGTAACGCTCGACGGCATCAACAGCGACAATACCCGGCAGGGGCTCCTGGCGGGTCGGCTGAGGGGCGACAGTTAAATACTGGTGGCGGTAGTAAGGGCAGTGCTCGGGGAAGTCACAGGGGCAGTACTGGTTCTCGGTAGCCGGGAATTTGCCCCGGGCAATATTCTCCGCCACCTCCAGGACCAGTCGGCGGGTCTGCTCAAGCTGCACTTGGCCCCGCGGCGGGCAACTGCAGGCGGTGTTCGACCTGAGGTGATAGAGAGTGAGCCTCTCCACGGGAAGCTGCCAGGTCTGCTCGGCAGCCATCTGATATATCGTCAGCTGGAGGTCGTCCGCCAGGTAGTCGGCGGTAAAAAGCTCCTTGTTCGTCTTGTAGTCGATGACCGACAGGCCGCCGCTGTCCAGCTTGTCCACCCGGTCGATAAAGCCCCTCAGCTTAATACCTTCGATATCCAGGTAGAAACCGCGCTCTAGGGCTACCGGCATGCGGAAATCGGCACTGTGGATTTCCCAGAATCGGGTCAGTATGTCTCTACCGTAGTCCTTGTACCCGGCTTCTTCCTCGGGTGATTCATAGCCCTGGGACAGCCATTTCTGTTCGTAATACTGCAGCAGCTCTTCCAGCGGCGGGGGCGGCGGGGTGCTGACCTTAAAGAAACGCTCGACGCAGGAATGCATGGTTGTGCCGAAGCTGAAGTACCACTTGTCCTCCGGCTTGAGACCGTCGATGTACTGCAATTTGTAGCACAGGGGGCATGACTGGTAAAGGGAAATCTGGGTAAAACTTAGAGGTCTAATAGTAATCCTCCCGTTGTTTTAAGTGGGCCGCAGCCGGGAAGCAGCCAAAGGGCACCGCGATTTTTAGTGACTTCAACTTCACTTTTTCAGACTATTAATAAAATCATCCAGCGTCAAAGCGGCCAGGGTATTGGTCTGCAGGGTCCCACGGGAACCGAGCTCGGTAGCCACCTTGACGATGGTCTCATTGTTCGGGGCTTCCAGGACATTGATAAAGTCGTATTGACCCAGAGTAACATACTGGGACAATATTTTTACGCCCATCGCTTCTACTTCTTTGTTGACTTCCTTAATCCTCTGGGGGTTTGTTTTTACCGTTTTCCTGCCTTCATCGGTTAGATTGGTCATCATAATATATAGCGCCATAATTCCCTCCTCTTATAATAGTTTTCGCCAGTGTCTTCGGTGCCCTTTGCTGCCCCCTCTATCATGAAACTTATTATAATCACAATGGGGTATGCATCTGAAATTATAAGGCGTAATGTATGTTTTGTCTATAGTAATTCGCAAATATATCCGGGAAGTGAATATCGCTGGCAACGTAGAGCAGATACATTATACAATGCAGGTGATGGGTGAAAATGTATCGCTGATAGTTGCCTTCGGCGGCGGATTGCTGTCTTTCCTCTCGCCGTGCGTGCTGCCGATGGTGCCGGTTTACCTGGCCAGTCTGTACGGTCCGGGGATATTCGATACCAAAGGTATCCGGGTGCCCGTATTCCTGCACTCCCTGAGCTTCGTACTCGGCTTTTCGGTCGTTTTTATTTTTCTGGGCATAATCGTCGGGCTGACCGGCTACGCCGTAAATCCGGACTACACGCTGTTGCGTAAGATCGCCGGCAGCCTGCTGATAGCCTTCGGCCTGTTCATACTGCTGGCCACGAAGATACCCTGGTTGAACTATGAGAAACGCCTGTCACCCTCTCTGGGTAGCACCACCGGTTACCTGCGTTCTTTTCTCATCGGGGCTGTTTTTTCCGTGAGCTGGACGGCCTGCGTCGGGCCGATACTGGGCAGTATCCTGACGATGGCTTCGGTAAAAGCGACGGCCTGGCAGGGGGCTTACCTGCTGGCCATCTACTCGCTGGGGCTGGGTCTCCCGTTCCTGATTGTCGGGGCGGCTTTCGATTCCGTTCTGCCGCTATTGAGGCGGATTAATCGTTATACCGGCTTAATCCATATTATCAGCGGTCTGCTGCTTATCATTATAGGCGTTCTTGTCCTGACGGGTAATCTGACGTGGATTTCCTCACTCGCACCATAAATTTTATAAGGGGGTTATCATGGCAAGAGTAATAAAAATAGTGTTGGCTTTATTCCTGCTGGCGGGCGTGTTAGCTGCGGCCGGTTGCTCGGGGGGTTCTGATGCGGAACAGGTTCCCGCGTTGGGTCGGACAGCTCCGGATTTCCAGCTTCAAAGCCTGGACGGGCAGACAATTTCGCTCGGTGAGCTGCGGGGCAGACCGGTAATAATTAACTTCTGGGCGACCTGGTGCGGTCCGTGCCGCATGGAGATGCCCGCTTTGCAGGAGGTATACGAAGACCGGGAATGGGTGGAACGGGGGCTGATAATACTGGCGGTCAACCTCGGGGAACCTGCTTCGGCAGTGAGGAAATTCATGGAGGCTAACAGGCTTTCTTTCACGGTACTCCTCGATACGGAGCAGGAGGTGGGCATGATGTACAATATCTCGGCGATTCCGACCACCTATTTCGTTGATAATGATGGTATAATAAGACATATAAATATGGGGGCTTTTAGGGCGAGGTCGGAGATAGACCGGTCATTGCTAAACATGTTAATGAAAGTTGAGTCATAAGGGAGATAGTCATGGATGATATTCTTAATGAAGCCTACGGGATTGTCCAGTGCAAGGAATGTCCCTGGTATAAAACCTGTGTCATGCCGATGAAATTCACCACCGAGGATATACGCCGCCAGCTGGAGCAATCGGCGCCGGGCATGAATATACCTCAGGAGATGGATATCGGCATGCAGAACCTGCTGTCCAGCATGGCGACGGCGGCCCAGAACTCGTTGCTGGAAGGATGTCCCGTCTTCATCGAGCGCCTGCGTTCCAGTCCCAGGCTCGCCCAGCGCCTCAAGGAGATAATGCTGAACTGGGGCGACGAGGAAAAGGCAGGGGAATAGGGTAAAATCGGTTATTTAGGTCGCCGATTTACAGTTTCAGCGCTTTCCTCTCTTCATCGGTTAGACTCTTGGTAAAACTTTCCAGTTTTTTCTTACCCTTATCGGTAATGGTCACCTTATCGTCTTTGACGTCGACGTAGCGTAGAAGCTCCAGTTCGCCGACCAGTATCGCCACGATTCTCTGGCCTAACGACGGGTAGATATTATCTCTCTCATCTTTGGAGAACTCATTTATTATCATGTCCATGGCAATGCCCGGTTTCCCGGAGACCTTGTTTAATATCGTCATCGCCCTTCGATAATAGGGGAGGGCATCGCCCCTATCGGCAAAATCAAAAGCTTCTACTTTAAACTGTGCGAAGGTATGACTGTCTCCGCACTGCAGCTCGATATCATTTTTCTCGGTGCCTTTGCCGATGATAAATTTCCCCTCCGGAGGGATATCGAATAACGTCTCGTCGGCGACGAACTTATAGCCCTCCTCCGGCCTTTCCAGAGTCGGCCTGAACCCCACCCCGTCGTATTTTTTATAGGCCGGGTCGTACACGCTCTGGGGAGAATGCCAGAAGGGATAATAGCTGCCGGGGATTTCCCCTTCTTTATGCCTGCCGCCGGACGCGAAAAGTGACATGAACGCCTGGCTTAACTGCGGCAGCATGTTGGGACATACTCTTCCGGCAACCGTTTCGCCGTCGAAAATGATTTCATCGCCTACCTTGTAACGAAAATGGCAGGGGTTCTTACTTTCGTCTTTGCCGAAACCGGTTACAGTAGCTTTTACTTTAAACATCGCTCCTCCTTAATCATTATTATTCAGCTTCTGTTCTCTGCGGGAGTTTTATCATGGGGCATATGCCTCGGCCAGCCGGGTGAGTCGGCGGTAGCTATCGGCGGGTTGCGGCTGCCGGAAGATGGCGCTGCCGATGTAAATGACATTCACACCCGTCTCGGCAATCTTGGCAATATTATCCTCCTTGATGCCACCGTCTATGCCTATCTCCATGCGCGGGTGGGCCTTGTGGAACGCCACTATTTTATCCAGGACTTGCGGTATGAACTCGGCACCGTAAAATCCCGGGTTGACCGACAGGAAAAGCACGCTATCCAGCTCACCGAGGAGGGGGGTAATGACGTCGATGTGAGTTTTTGGGTTAACGGCCAGTCCCGCCTGCATACCGAGGTTCTTGACCATATGGATAACCTGGTCCGGTGAGGAGGTGGCTTCGTAGTGAAAGACTATCTTTTGCGCCCCCGCCTGCTTAAACTCTTCCAGGTAGTCCTCCGGGTGTAGCACCATGAGGTGTGCCTCCCAGGTGAGCTTCGTTCTCAGCGAGGCTATCTGTTCGCAGGACACGCTTCGTGAGGGCACGAATCGACCGTCCATAATGTCGAATTGAGCGTAATCGGTAAAGCTCTCGGTCTGGAACACCATTTTCCCCAGAGCTATGGGGTCGTCGGTGAGAATGGCCGGTACCGTACGAATGCCGCTACTCATGCCGCCTCCTGCAGGAACGCTTGTCCGGAGATACTGAAATCGGTAGTGTTACTGCCGATATTTTAGGTGTGAAGCGGGTATGATGTCAAGGACGGGTGAGCCGATTCTTTATAGAAAATTAACCAGTCCTTTATGTATTTTTTATAGTTTTTATATTGGCGTTTATATTATTGTGTCAGAATGAAAGTGTAATCCGTAATATCGGGTTGCTAAGATTGGGGGACGACTAAAGTGAAGATGGCTATCAGCTTCGTCTGCGGGGCGATTGTATGCAGCCTGCTTCTATTCGGGGCAAAGACGGTTATCCCCACGCGAGCTGAAACTGATAATTTAACGGGTGAATCGGAAAATATTACTCAAAGCTTCCTGGACCTGCTGCCGGATATTGAGAAGATATACCGTGAGTCCCTGGTTAAGCCGTTTGAGAAGGCCGAGAGTAAAATTTATGATGAAGATATCGCCGAATTCTATCGTGAGCTTCTGGATAACACCGGACTGAGAACGACGGATGAAGGGACGAATTAGAGTTAATTTTCCCCCAAGAAAATAGTGGAGGTCACTTTTTCAAGCAACCTCCACTCACAAGACTAACTGGTAACGAACTCAACTCACTTGTGGTGATTACCACCAAACAGACTGGGCCTCTGCTCTACAGACGGTCTTCCAGCTAAATTTTACGAGCCGAGTTCGTTTTCTGCTTGCCCCGCCATCGGCAGGGCATCAACAGTCCACCTGCCAAACTCCCAGCAACTCATGAAGCCTCACTGCACACCTCCCGAAGCAAACTCAGGTTGTGTCATGAGCTTCTGACCTATTTTACTACTATAGGTGTCAGTTGTCAAGAATGGCCCAGCTAGGCGGTTGCTTTATTGATAAAATATTTATATTTTTGTGATTACTACATAACCGAGCCGCCAGAGACATGGAGAACCTGCCCGGTGATATAACTCGTAGCGTCCGATGCCAGAAAAACGGTGGCGTTGGCCATATCCGTTG
>DAOUEB010000144.1:0-17214 GCA_034430675.1 Dehalococcoidales bacterium | reverse complement strand
AGCTGCGTTATCCGGGCGTTTCTCTGCACCCGGAAGCCACGGTAGTTATAGACCACCAGCAGAGACTGCGAGCGCCCCTCGTACCCGGCATCCCATACCGCCGTTCCCACGGTAACGCCGCAGCGCAGCAGGCTCGACCGCGGCCGACCCAGCGCCATGATATTCTTCGGCAGGTGCACAATCTCGTTATAGGTGATGATATAGATGCCGGGCACCAGCTCGATGGAACCCATCCCGTCGAACACCAGCGGGGATAAATCAGAAACTACCCTCTGGCTGTTGGCCGCCGTTATCCTCCCCGCCGACTGCGGTACGGCCACGTCGCGCAGGGTAAGGTCGAAGCCGTTGGCCTGCACCTGCTCGTCGAGGTCTATCCAGCCCTCAACCAGCGGGGGGTCCTGCTTTATCAAACGGATTATATCCTGTCCCGAAAGGACCGCCATTTACACTCCTTTTTACCGCTACTTGGTCAGCCGCCGCCGCATGGTCACCAGCGTGATAGAGAAGAATACGATAGCCCAGGCGACCATGATACCCAGAGCCATCAGCATTTCCGGGCGAAACTCTCCCTGAAACAGTCCCCTGGTAAGATGGGCGACCGGTGTCAAAGGCGCTATCCAGCTCAGCGTCTGCACTATCTCGGGAAACCGGGTGAGCGGAAAGAAGACGCCGCTTAACAGAAACATCGGTGTGATAAACAAAGTGAAAAAGAAGTTAAAGGTGTAAATGGAAGGCGCCACGGACGTAAAGAACAGGGCAATGGAGCCGAACATGACGCCCGACAGCGCCGCCACCAGCGGTATCAGCAGCGCCCAGAAAGAAGGCACCAGCTGAAAAGCCGCCGCGATGGCCAGGATGATACACCCGGTCATGAAAGCGCGGGTAGCACCCCAGAAGATTTCACCGGCGGTAATATCCTCCACGTTCAGCGGCGTGGCCAGAATGGCATCATAGGTATAGTGGTGCTCCATCCGGAAATAGCTGGCGTACGTGCATTCGAAGCTGGCGCTGAACATGGCATAGGCGGCTATGATTCCGGGAGCAAGAAATTCAATATATCTCTGGTCGCCTATATCGCCGACAAAAGCCCCCATTCCCAGACCGAAAGCCAGCAGGACGAGAATCGGCTCGATAATGGCACCGACTCCTTCCGAATGCCAGAGACGGAAGAAGACATCCCTGTTGCGCTGCCAGAGACGGAAAAAACGCCAGGAGAACGGCCTCATTCGACTAACGACCTCCCGGTAAGTTTGAAGAAGACATCCTCCAAGGTAGCTGCCCGGGCCACCCCGGGAAGGCCTTCTATCAGCCTGTCATCATTCGAGAAGACATGGATGATACCGGAAAACTCCTCGTATTCTAGCTGCCGCCTCTCCAGTTCGCTGATAATCGTATCCGGCTCGGCTGACGCCATATCAATCTCCCATACCTGAGTGCCCATATACCTGGAAACAAGCTCCTGAGGAGTACCGATGTCTATTATTCTCCCCTGATGGATTATCGCCACCCGGTCGCAGAGGCGAGCGGCCTCCTCCATATTCTGCGTGCACAATAGCTGGGTAATCCCCTGGTTTTTCAACTCCCGCAGTCTCCGCCAGACCATGTGCCTGGCCTGGGGGTCCAGACCTATCGACGGCTCATCCAGAATGATGATTTTGGGCGCATTAACCAGTCCCCGCCCGATTAACAGGCGTCGCTTCATGCCTCCGGACAGCTCATTAATACGACTGTTGCGCTTCTCTTCAAGCTGCATTGAATGCAGTATCTCCACGCTGCGCTGATACGCCACGTCCCTGGGTATGGCAAAGTACCGGGCAAACGTCAGCAGGTTCTGAATTACGGTCAGGTCTTCGTCAAGATTATCTATCTGCGAGATGACTCCCAGGATGGCCTTGACCTCACGGGGATACTTACTCAGGTCCTTACCGTCTACCCAGATTTCCCCGTGAGCCGGCGGTGAGACGGCGGTTATCATCCTGATGAGGGACGTTTTACCGGCGCCGTTAGGCCCCAGCAGGCCGAAGCACTCGCCCTCCTCTATCTCCAGGTTGACATCGTCCACGGCGACAAGGTCTTTGAATTTCTTGGTTAGATTGGTAGTTCTGATAATTGCCATAGTCACATAATTAAAGGGTTCCGGGGATTTACTCACCTATCATAGCAGTTTTGAGATTTTGCTACAACGAACGTAAGTTATGGTTCTGTTCGGTTTTGGTGGTAGAACAATTAGTATGTCATTGCGAGACCAATTTATTGGTCGTGGCAATCTCGATGACAGTAGTTTGGGATTGCTTCGCGGAGTTTATCCTGAGCGTAGCGTGAGGGCTCGCAATGACACTCTACAACCAAATGCAAATAATACCTAAGTTATATCTTGACCATTCCTTTACAGATGAAGCTACATTGATTACAATGGTACTGTCATTTCATAGAAGGGAGCTGTTGCCGTGATTAAAGCCGTCTTTTTTGACCTCTACAATACCCTGGTACACTATGAACCTCCCCAGGAAGAACTGGAGGCAGCCGCACTGAAGGAACTGGGCGTAGATGTCAGCCCGGAGGTCCTGCGCCGCCCCATAGTCGCTGCCGATGAATTTATATATAACGAGATTGCCAGCCGCCCTTTGAGCCACCGGTCGACGGAAGAAAAGATGGCTTTATATATCCAGTACCAGGAAACCATGCTCAGGGAAGCCGGTATAAAGTACGACCAGAAGCTCGTCCTTGGTCTGCTGGGCAAGATGCAGCAGACCAAAATGAACCTGGTTCTCTTCGACGATGTGGCGCCCGCCCTGACCGACCTTAAAAGTAAGGGGGTAATCCTGGGCCTGATTTCCAACGTAGAGCAGGATATGACCGAAACCATGACGAGGCTGGGACTGCCCTCGTGGCTGGAGGTAGTGGTAACCTCTCAGGATGCGGGCGCCGGTAAGCCACGACCGGAAATATTTCAGGAGGCGCTGCGGCGGGCCGGAGTCCAGCCCTCGGAGGCGATATACATCGGCGACCAGTACCGGGTTGATGTCATCGGCGCCAGCGGGGCCGGCATGAAGGGAATTCTCCTCGACCGAAATGATTATTACGGGGACATCACCGACTGCCCGAAGATAAGCAGTCTAAGTGAAGTAGTGGAATACCTGTAAAATCCGTCTATATCATTTTCTTCACCCGGTTAACAGCTATCGCGGCCTATCGGGCAGTCATGGCATTTGCCCTGTGAGCATAAATTCTTATAGATGTGGAGCAGCCCCTGCTGCCGCTGTGCCGAGTTTACCAGGTAGCGGCCTATTCCCAGCTGGTTTACCATATGTCTCTCCAGGGTATTTTGGGCCAGCACGGGGTAATGACGATAGATTTCTAAGGCCTTTCCGGCCAGCTCCGGACGTGAATTGGCCCGACCCCAGGCAGCAGCAAAGGGCAGGAGCACGTTGACGACGATATCCGCAGCCCGTCCCCTGCCCAGGAGGGCCGGCAGACCGGGTCCCAGGTGACTGCCCCGGTCAACTTCGGCCGTTACCAGTAAGGCTCTCTCCATTTCGCGGTAGCCTGTCTCAATCGCCGCCTCGCCAAGCCTGTCAATCAGCCCTGCCAGCATCCCCTCCCCCCTGAAGCGAAGCAGGAGATAGCACATCGCCGCGATACGGCAGGTGGGCAAGTTGCCCGGCCTGACCTTGAAAAAGTGCCAGTCATCTTCGGACATTGTTGCCGTCTCGTGGCAGGCAGCCCATACCTTCTCCAGCCTGTCGAACCACCCTTCGGCCCCGCTATACGCATGGTGCGGCCTGGTTCGCTGCGACGGCAACAGTCCCGCCATACCCACCAGCCGGGCCTGATACTGCGTCAGGCATTCGTCATCAGGTGTTTTCTCCGAAGCCGCCGCTTCCAGCCTGCGAAGCAGCATCCGACCGGCCAGCTCCACCATCGGGTGCTTGTTCTTGCTATAGCCCAGAGCCCCCATTATTCCCTGGTACAGGGACTGGCTCGCTTCCGTCCGGGCCAGTCCCGCCTGGAAGTCGGCAACCCTGGATAGAAACCGCTGTTCCCCGGCGGTGTCCAGAATTCCGCCTATGAAGCTCGCATCCCACCGGCGAACCGCGTTGCGGCATGGCAGCGAGTAATTTACGGAAGACTCGACAGCATCAATGCGCCCGCAGTTATCATCGCCGATGTATTTATTCAGCACCAGAGTCGGCACCTTCTTTCCATTCTGGAGAGTTACGGCCCTGGCGACGTTATCCCAGAAGACGACATGCAGAATCACCCCATTATAGACAGGGTCCAGGTGGTGCCGGTGCGCCCACCAGCCGCTGGATTTAACGTGAATTTCGACATCCCCCCTCATCACTCCCCGGCTGGTGGCGATAACCGCATCCCGGTAATCGGCGCCGCGGTCGCCATTGAGCCTGCCCGGATAGACTATCCTGACCGGCTCGTCATCTTCCGTCACCAGGTCGGTCCGGCCCGGCAGGCGGTCCCGCCACATCTTAACGACTCGACTCTCCGGAAAAGTCCCCGGCATAAACACCCCCTGGCTCGCTCGTTTCACCCTTTATCCTGAGACTAATCAGCGTGAAGAAGGTATTGTTGATAGCGCCATAACGCCGCCAGTGATGTTATGGCATCCTCGTCGCTGGTATAGCTGGGGATACCCATCTCCTGAAAGCCCTGGCACATCCGCTGGTATATCTTCCTGTCCCCCAGCGGGCTGACGGTAATGATGGGCTTGTGCGGAAACTCCTGCTTGATATCGGCGAACAGGGCGGGTACGTCTTTACCGGGTACCCAGTCATTGGCACCCATTATCACCACCACCGCGTCCACGCCGTCATCTTCCAGGACGGCCCTGGTTACCGTGGTATAGGCCACCTCGAAGCCACTGGCCTCGACGGCCGTCCAGACGTCTACCGGACTTCTTACCTGCCACCAGTCGGGATAGACGGTTTTTATTTCGGCCCTGGTGGCCGGCGATAGCCCGGCAATGCTCAATCCACTCCGGACACAGGCGTCGACGGCGGTAACACAACCGGAACCGGCCAGATTGATGATAGCCACCCGGTTCCCTCGCGGCAGCGGCGCGTAAACGAAGGCCCTGGCGACATTCCAGAGTTGTTCGAAACTGCCCACCCGGATGATTCCCGCCTGCCGGAAAGCGGCGTCATAGACCCGGTCCTCTCCGGCTATGGAACCGGTATGGGTGGCCGATGCCTTAGCGCCGTTTTCAGTGACGGCTGATTTCATGACGACTATCGGCTTTTGCCTGACGATGCGGCGACTCAGCCCGAGGAAACGCTGTCCGTCTTTGATGCTTTCCAGGTACATGACGATAATTTTTGTCCGGTTATCTTCGCCGAAATATTCCAGCATGTCGCTTTCATCGACATCGCACTTGTTGCCCAGGCAGGCGATTTTGCTGATGCCGAGTTCGCTGTTAATCAACGGCAGGAAGACGCCGGTAAACAGGCCGGTCTGGCCGATAAACCCCACCGAGCCCTGCCTGATATCACCCTCCGGCAGAAATATCTTGTTCAGCCGTCCGAGGCTGGTATCGAAATGACCCTCCGGGTTGATGGTGCCGACGCTGTTCGGCCCCATGATTCTTATCCCGGCCTGTTGGGCTACCTGAGTTATTTGCTTTTCCAGCCGGGCCCCGGACTCGCTCATCTCTCCAAAGCCGGCGGATTCGATAATGACCGCCTTTACCCCCCTGGCGACACATTCTTCGAGTGACTTCAATACCATCGCAGGCGGCAGCACGATAAGCGCCAGCTCCGGCGGTTCAGGGGTATTTTCCAGGTCGGGGTAAGCCACCTGCCCCAGGATTTTCTTCGCCCGGGGATTTATCGGGTACATCTCCCCCGGATAGCCGAGCCTCAGCAGGTTTTCGACGATGTTATAGCCACCTTTGCCCGGCATCCGGGAGGCGCCGATAACGGCGACGCTTTCCGGCTCGAAAAATGGCCTCAGACTATCCGTATTACGATGATTGCTCATAAAAACGCCTCTAAAGGAAAGACGCCGCAGCAATAGATAGCTACCGCGACTTTCTACTCATGAGCGGACTCCACAGCCCGTACCCGCGTATTACATCTATCTTACACGTTTCCGTGTACGCTGTCAAGGTCGCTTTTTCCCGGGACTAGCTTCATATTTAAACTTGGCCTGTTCGGCAACGATAGACAGGAGAGTAACCGAGGCACCTTTCGGTCGGTACATCCCGGTTTCCCACTCGCTGATGGTCTGCTGGCGCGTGCCTAACCTATCCGATAACTCACGCTGCGTCAGGCCCAGATGCCGGCGTAATGCCTGGATTCTCTGGCGGTCCCATTGTTTCTGGTTCATTCCCGAATTTTTGCTCACGACCAGATTTTACACGATGCAGTGTAAATCGTCAAAGTATCTCACTTTATTCATTTTTCATCTATTTCATATACACCTCACCCCCAATCCCCCTCTCGCTACGCACTCCCCTTGTGGGGGTGGGGATATCCTGCGGGATAAGCTGAGAATGATACCGGGCGGCTTGGGTGGGAATAGATATCAGCGAAAGGGGTGGGGTAAAGACATATAGAGACGTTATTTAGACGTGCTGCATCCAGTTTGATTTCTGGAGATAATAGGCGATTTCGCAAGCATTCTAACCCTAACATACTGTAAATGCCTGTAAATGCCTCTATTCAAAGTTGCGCTGCAACCAAATCTGCGGTATCATGTAAATGTTAGCACTCTCGCCCTGAGAGTGCTAATCAAATGTAACGGGATATGGGCTATTAAAAGAGAAAGGAGGAATGGTATGGCAGCTAAATTACAGCCGCTGGCTGACCGTGTTCTGGTTAAACCCATCGAAAAGGAAGGGAAGACGAAGTCCGGGATATATTTGCCGGATACAGCCAAAGAAAAACCCCAGGAGGGAAAGGTCCTGGCCGTGGGACCGGGGAAAATGTCCGATGAAGGCAAGCTGATACCGCTGGACCTCAAAGTCGGCGATACGGTGATTTACTCCAAATACGGCGGCACGGAAATCAAGGTTGACGATGAAGAGCTGATTATCCTTCGCGAGAGCGATATTCTGGCGAAGAAAGGCGAGCCTGAGAAAAAAACATCCAAAACAGCAATACACCGTTCCAAATAACAAGGGAAGCTAAGGAGGAAGCAAATGGCAAAACAGATAATTTTCGGTGAAGATGCGAGACATTCCCTGAAGAAGGGAATTGACGCTTTAGCGGACGCGGTAAAAGTCACCCTGGGACCCAAGGGGCACTGCGTGGCGCTGGATAAGAAATGGGGGGCACCATCGGTAATTGACGACGGCGTCACTATTGCCAAGGACATCGAGCTTCCCGACCCGTTTGAGAATATGGGCGCACAGCTCGTCAAGGAAGCCGCCAGCAAGACCAACGATGCCTGCGGCGACGGCACCACCACCTCGACACTCCTGGCGCACGCTATCATTTCCGGAGGCTTCAAGAACATAGCCGCGGGCGCCGATGCCATGGCTTTGAAGAGAGGCATCCAGAAGGCGACCAACGCTATCGTCGAAGAGCTTAAAAAGGCCTCCAAGGAGGTGAAAGACAAGGAGCAGATTGCTCAGGTCGGCACCATCACCGCCAAGGACACGGAAATCGGCGAACTGCTGGCTGATGTTATGGAGAAAGTCGGCAAGGACGGGGTTATCACCGTCGAGGAGTCCAAGGGTACGCAGTACGAAGTGGAGTATGTCGAGGGGATGCAGTTCGACCGCGGTTACATCAGCCCCTATTTCGTCACCAATGCGGAGCGCATGGAAACGGAAATCGATGACCCTTATATTCTGATTACCGATAAGAAAATATCGGCGGTATCCGACCTCCTGCCGGCCCTGGAGAAGATACTTCAAGTATCCAAGAACCTGCTTATCGTCGCCGAGGATGTCGATGGTGAAGCCCTGGCGACCCTGGTGGTCAACAAGCTGCGCGGCACCATCAACGTTCTGGCGATTAAAGCCCCCGGATTCGGTGACCGGCGTAAAGCCATGCTGGAAGACCTGGCCATTCTTACCGGTGGCACGGTTATCTCCGAAGACGTGGGGCGGAAACTGGATTCGGTTACCGTGGAAGACCTGGGCAGGTCCCGCCGCGTAACCGCCGACAAGGACAATACCACGATTGTCGAGGGCAAAGGGGTCGAGGAAGCCATTACGGGGCGAATCAAACAGATTAAAGCCCAGATGGAAGAGACCACCTCCGACTTCGACCGTGAGAAACTCGAAGAGAGACAGGCCAAGCTGGCCGGCGGCGTTGCCGTGGTTAAGGTAGGCGCCGCTACCGAGGTCGAGCTCAAGGAGAAGAAGCACCGGGTCGAGGATGCGTTACAGGCAACCAAGGCCGCCGTTGAAGAGGGCATTCTGCCCGGCGGTGGTGTCGGCCTGCTCAGCGCTCTCCCGGTCCTGGACAAGCTGAAGCTTCCCGGAGACGAAGCCACCGGTACCGATGTCGTCCGCAAGGCGTTAGTCGAGCCGCTTCGCTGGATTGCCGCCAATGCCGGCAAGGACGGGTCGGTAATCATCGATACCGTGAAAAAGAGCGCGAAAGGCATCGGCTACGATGCCGAGAGTGATGAATTTACCGACATGACGCAGAAGGGTATCATTGACCCGACCAAGGTGGTCAGGACCGGTCTGGAGAATGCTGCCAGTATCGCCATCATGGTACTGATAACCGAATCTCTGGTCGCCGACATTCCGGAGAAGGAGAAGGCGGCCGGTGGTATGCCTGCCGGTATGGATGGTATGGGCGGCATGGGCGGCATGATGTAGTCCGACCACAATCTCGTGTTCGAAATAGCCGTGGCCTCCGGGGCTGCGGCTATTTTTTACACCCGATATAATTGACCGCGATTACAAAATCCCTCTATACTTAAAATAGAGATATAACTCAAAGGCGGAATTGATATGGA
This sequence comes from Dehalococcoidales bacterium, assembly GCA_034430675.1. Taxonomy (GTDB): domain Bacteria; phylum Chloroflexota; class Dehalococcoidia; order Dehalococcoidales; family RBG-16-60-22; genus JAFGPF01. Next base: position 8,283 of record DAOUEB010000144.1, on the reverse strand, counting down.
GTCTACGGAAAACTGCGGGGTATGCGGTAAGCCCCTTGTATACGAAACTGGAGAAGTCCTGCGGCAGTGTGTCTTCTGCGGTAAAGAATTCAACACCCTGGTATCCTGTCCCAAAGGCCATTACGTCTGCGACTCCTGCCATTCACAAACGTCCCTGGATATTCTACGGGAAGTGCTGAATTCAACCACCAGCACCGACCCCGCCGAAATACTGGAAACGGTGATGTCCCATCCATCGGTGCCGATGCACGGGCCGGAGCACCATGCCATGGTGCCGGCTATTATCGTCGCAGCGGTGAAGAATACAGGCTACCCCGTACCTGAAGGCACCGTGGAGAAGGCTCTGGAACGGGGAGTAAAAGTACCCGGCGGCTGGTGCGGTTTTTACGGGGTCTGCGGCGCCGCGATAGGCGTCGGTATCGCCGTAAGCGTACTCACCGGGGCGACACCACTCACGGGAAAGACGCGGGGGCTGGCCAATGAAGCGACGACTTTCGCCCTGAATTATATGTTAGACGGAGGGCCGCGCTGCTGTAAAAGGGCCAGCCGCAAGGCGCTGGAAGCCGCCGTCGAGTTCCTGAAAACGAGGATGGGCATTACCCTGAGCCAGGCCCAGGAAATTAACTGCCAGTATGTGGGGCGCAATCGGGAATGTATCCGCCAGGATTGCGCCTATTACGATAATAGTTAAATTTAAAGCTTCAGTAAATCTTCCAGGGGCTCGTCCGGACTGATGGGCCCGACCACCGCCAGGCGGAGTTCTTCACCCACCAGCAATTCTCCGGCCAGCTTCCGGAGTTCCTCGGCGGTGATGGCATCAATGATGGCGATTACCTCATCGACGGTGAGGATATTCCCGGTGAGAAGCTCCTGCCCACCCATCCAGCCGGACACGCTGCGGCTGTCCTCCATGCGCAGCAAGAGACGACCCTTGGACAATTCTTTAGCCTTCAAAAGTTCTGCTTCCGGGATTAGTTCCTTAAGTCGGGACAGTTCTTCAAGGATAGCCCTGACGGCTACCGTCAGGTTCTTATTGTCCACTCCGGCCGAGACCGCGATGGACCCGGTATCAAGTAAGTGCTCAGCGTAGCTATGGATACTGTAGGCCAGTCCCAGCTTGTCGCGAATCTCCGTAAACAGGCGACTGCTCATACCCTCGCCGAGGATGACATTGAGCAGGTCAAGCTTGAAGCGTTCGGGGTGGGTAATTGACAGGCCCGGCATGGCCAGGCACAACTGGGTTTGCTCGGTATCGCGTTTCTCAATGAGCACACGGCGCCCTATTCCCCCACGGTAAGGCGTATAGTCGAGGCGGGGCTGCCTTTTGTCCCATCCGGCAACTACCCGACTGACGGCATCGACCACCTCCCGGTGCTCGACATCACCGGCAATAGCCAGCACAGCATTAGCGGGTTGATACTCTTTCGCCAGGTAGTCGAGCATCATGTCCCTGGTGATACCCGCCACCGATTCCTTGCTGCCGGCAATATCGCGTCCCAGGGCATGGCCGGGCCACAGCAACCCGTCAATCAGCATAGCCACCTGCTGTGAAGGAGAGTCCAGAGACATGTTAATTTCCTCTATAATAACCTGGCGTTCCTTTTCAATCTCCGCAGAGTCGAACGTAGAGTTGACGAGGATATCCACCAGCACATCGAGGGCGCTGGCAAAGTGCGGCTGCGCCACCTTGCACCAGTAGATGGTCAGCTCTTTATCAGTACCGGCATTGAGCATACCCCCCACCCCCTCGATAACCGTGCAGATTTCCGCGGATGTGGGACGCTTTTTCGTGCCTTTAAAACAGACGTGCTCGATAAAGTGTGAAATACCGGCCTGCTCATCAGTCTCGTACCTGGAACCGGCGCCGACGAAGAAGCTGATGGACACCGACCGCGTATGGGGCATGGCGGCGGTAACCAGGCGAAGTCCGTTATCCAGTGTAACTTTCTGATACAACAATTCTGCCCTCCAGCAAGTAACGAGAATAAGATATTCTACGGCTTCTGCTTTCCAGTGTCAATTCAGGACGGTTAGTCCAGCTTCCGCAGGCGGGATGAAAAGGCAATCATTCCCATGCTGACGACGGCCAGAGCTATAGCCAGCCCGCCGATAGACCACTCTATCCCCATTGTATCCGCCAGGATTCCGCCAAAGAAAACGCCGAGGCTGGACAGGCCGAACCCCAGCATCATAAAGCCCATGACACGTCCCCGATATCCGGGGTCGACGTAATACTGAACCAGGGTAAAGCCGATGGCTATCTGCCCCGTTTGCCCCAGCCCGATGAAAACAGCCAGTACCAGCGAGAGGTACCACCCCGTGTTAAAAGAGAAGGCTATCATCGCCAGACTCAGAATCAGGCCGCTGAACAGCATCAGAATGCCACGCTTTTTATTTGACATAGAGGCAAGCACGAACGAGACCACGATGGCACCTATTCCGGAGACGGCCATCAATATCCCGAGACCGGAGGCGCCAACCTTTAATATATTCTCGGTGAACATGGGGAGGAGCATGTTAAAGGGCATACCCAGTATGGTACAGCCGAGGGAGAACAGGAGGACAAGCATGATGGTAGTCTCGCTGCGCATGTAACGAAGCCCATCGACTACTTCCGTCATGGTGCTGTTCCCCTGGTGGACTACCGGGCGACTGGGCGGTATCTTGAACAGGAAAAAAACAGAGAATATATACAGCGCCGTCATGATATAGTACACAGCTTCAAAGTCCCAGGCGGCGATAATGAATCCCGTGGCCGCCGGGGCTACAATCCGGAAAACATTCATCCCCATATTGCTCAGGGCTATTGCGTTCATCAGGTCCTCCGGCCTGACGATTTCAGGGACCATGGACGCGCGCGACGGCATCATAATACCCATAATAATTCCCTGAACAACGCTCGAAACTATCAGAACCCACCAGGAGCCGGGCACATCCTGACTCAGGTAGTTCATGGTTAGTGCGAGAGCGACGCCCAGGGAAACCACCGCCGAGGCTGCCTGACTATAAATCAGTACCTTCCTCTTCTCCAACCTGTCGGCCAGGGTGCCGCCGTAGAGTGACAGGATGAGCATGGGGATAGCCCCAGCCAGAGCCATCAGCCCCAGGATAGCCCCCGAACCGGTGATGCGGTAAATAAGCAGAGTGCGCGTCACCATCTGCATCTGCATGGGGGCCCAGTGGCCTATCAGGGAATAGTAGTAGAGGCGATAGACAGGGTTTCTAAAGGAACTGAAAACCCTCCTGCCGTACCCCGCTATGCCTCCCTCGCCCGCCCCCGGCCCGGCCATGTTCAGGTCCTCGTTACGGTATTCGTCCAGATTTTTACTCACTTATTTAATCCGACACTTCCCATTTAATCGTTATTCGGGGGAAAACATCTTCCAAAAAAGAATAGAACTCTCCGGAGGGTACTTCTTTAATTTTAACACCGCTGCTCTCTTTCAGGCAAGGAGAGGCGAGAAACAGAGTGAACTTACATTGACTTCACGAACGGGCGCTGCTAACATGATGGTGAGAGGTGAAGATGACAGGCGAACAGGATATTCCGAGGCTGGTCCTATTCCCGCAGACGGCTGAAGTCAATCAAAAGGACCACCTGGTAATCGGCGGCTGCGACACCGTGGCGCTTGCCGAGGAGTTCGGCACGCCTCTGTACGTCTTTGACGAAGTCGGCCTGCGCCGCCGGTGCGCCGAGTTTACCGCGGAATTCAGGCAGCGTTACCCGGATACTACCGTATGCTACTCGGCTAAAGCTTTTACCGCCAGGGCCATGCTGCAGCTTGTCAAAGAAGAGGGGCTAGACCTGGACGTGGTCTCGGGCGGGGAGTTGGGCATCGCTCTCTCGGTGGATTTCTCCGCGGAGAGGATTCATTTCCCCGGCAATAACAAGTCGGCTGAAGAGCTCGAAATGGCCATTCAATACGGGATAGGCCACATCGTGGTGGACAACCCGTACGAACTCGATATGCTGCGGAAAATCGCCGGCAACCGGAAGGTCAATATCCTGTTGCGACTGTCGCCGGGCATCGACCCCCATACTCACCGGTACAATACGACCGGTTTAGTGGACTCCAAGTTCGGCTTTACGCGGTCCACCTGGGACGAGGCGGTCGCCACGGCCCTGGCCGCGCCCAATCTGAACGTCGATGGCCTGCACTTTCATATCGGCTCGGGAATCTTCGAGATGGAGCCGTACGAGAAGGCCATTGAGGTCGTGCTTAAGTACGCGGCGGCTATCAAGCAGAGGCACCACTTTGAAATCAGGGTGCTGAGTATCGGCGGGGGATTCGGTGTCCAGTACACGCTGGAGGAAACACCGCCCCCCATCGCCACCTGGGCCGAGGTGATAGCCAGTAAAATTACCAGCCAGTGCCGCGAGCTGGAGCTACCGTTGCCGAAGCTTATAGTTGAGCCGGGCAGGGCGATAGTCGCCCGGGCCGGGGTGGCGCTGTACCGGGTGGGGGTAATCAAGGACATACCGAACGTCAGGTGCTATGTCTGCGTGGACGGCGGCATGGGCGATAATATCCGCCAGCCGATGTACGGTGCCCGGCAGGAAGCACTGGTAGCCAACCGGGTTGCAGCCAGGGAAACCGGTAAGGTCACCGTTGCCGGCAAGTACTGTGAGCAGGGGGACATCCTGATTGAAGAAATCAGTCTCCCTGCCGTGAAAGCGGGTGATATCCTGGCGTTAGCCGGCAGCGGCGCCTATTGCATCCCGTTGCAGAGCAACTATAATGCCTCGTTCCGTCCGGCTATAGTCTTCGTCAGGGGAGGGAAAGCCCGCCTCATCCGGCGCCGGGAAACACTTCAAGACCTTACCCGGAACGACCTTATATAACGAGGAAACTTTTTATGTGGCAGGTAATCGGACAGACCCGGGCGGTCTCTCTGATACAGAATAGTCTTGATGCAGGTACGCTGGCCCACGCTTACCTGTTCGTCGGGCCGGCCCATGTCGGCAAGATGACCTTGGCTGTAAATCTGGCTCAGGCGCTCAACTGTGAAGCCGCCAAGCGCCCGTGCCTCGAGTGCGCTTCCTGTCAGAAGATAAACGCAAGCAGTCATGCCGATGTCCAGGTTATCGGCCTGGCCCATAACGAGGATGCGGCGGAAGCCAAGCTTATCGGCATCGACCAGATTAAGGAGATGCAGCATTCGGCCAACCTGCCGCCTTTCGAAGGGAAACATAAGGTATTCATTATCGATAACGCCGAACTGCTGTCGATAGAGGCCGCCAACTGCCTGCTGAAAACCCTCGAGGAACCGGCCGATAAAGTGGCCTTCATACTACTGACGGTAAACGACAGGTTACTGCCGGCTACCGTGGTCTCGCGCTGTCAGCGCCTGGAATTACCCCCGCTGCCAATCGCCGAGGAATCATCGGCTTTGATAGACAGGCTGGGTGTCGAACCGGAGCGGGCCAGGCTCCTCGCCGGGCTTTCCCACGGCTGTCCGGGGTGGGCGTTATCGGTAGCCGGCGACGACAGTCTGCTTCAGCAGCGCGACCAGGAACTGAACCGGCTGCTCGATATTATCAAGGCCGACTACGATGAGCGCTTCGCCTACGTGGCCCAGCTGGCCGCACGGTTCAACCAGAACCGGGGCGCGGTTTATGACATACTGGACCTGTGGCTTGATTACTGGCGGGACCTGATGTTGGTTAAACTGGGCAGTCATGATATTATAACTAATATCGACCGCAAGGATGAGCTCGTCGAGACGGCCAGGGGCTATCAACTGGCCCAGATAAAGTCTTTCATCGAAAGCATCAAGTCGGCCGCGGAACAGCTCAGGCAGAACGTTAATACGCGGCTGGCGCTGGAGGTGCTGATGCTCGATATACCGAGAAAAGAAGGAGGTGGCGAGTCCCGATTACATCGGGATGTGAAATATGGCTAATACCGTTGGAATACGTTTTAAAAGAGCCGGTAAAATCTATTACTTCGACGCCGGTGATATCGCGCTGGAACCCGGCGACTACGCCGTCGTGAAGACAAGCCGGGGTATGGAACTGGGGCACGTGGTTATTGCCCCCGGCCAGGTACTGGCCGGCGAGACCGAGGAAAACCTGAACCCGGTGGTACGCAAGGCGGAACCGGAGGACATCGCCAAGGCAGAGGAGCTTGATGCCAAGGCGGAGGAAGCCCTGACTGAGTGCGGCAAGATAATTGGCGAACTACAGCTGCCCATGAAGCTGCTATCCGCCGAATACAATCTCGACAGCAGCCGCCTGACTTTCCTGTTCAGCGCCGAGGAGAGGGTCGACTTCCGGGACCTGGTCCGGCGACTGACCGGTAAGCTTGAGGTAAGAGTGGAGCTGCGTCAGGTGGGCAGCCGGGACGAGGCTAAATTGCTGGGAAGCTTCGGCCGGTGCGGCCGCCCCCTGTGCTGCACGAGCTTCCTGACCGAGTTTACCCCGGTTTCCATCAAGATGGCTAAGGAGCAGAACCTGCCGCTTAACCCGATGAAAATTTCCGGGGCCTGCGGCCGCCTGATGTGCTGCCTGGCCTACGAGGGGGAGCAGTACCGCCATATGAAGGAGAAAATGCCCAAGGTGGGGCAGCGGGTATCCACGCGCATGGGCGAGGCTACCGTGGTGGGGAATAATCCGCTGAAGGAAACGGTGATGGTTGAGATGGATAGCGAAGCTATGGTAGAGCTGCCTCTCGACGATGTTTCTTACTGATTGATATCTACTGGTACAGGTACTTCCGCCACTCGTCCCGCTTGCTCACGTAATGAAAGGGGACGATATAGAAGGGGCCGCCGGTGGGGGCTAGAGGCCGTCTAATCAGCTTCATGTTGGCTTCCTTGGGCGTCCGGCCGGCTTTACGCCGATTACAGGCGACACAGGCACTGACGACGTTTTCCCAGGTATGCTGGCCGCCGCGATAGCGCGGTATGACGTGGTCCAGCGTGAGGTGCCGGCTCTGCTCACCGCAGTACTGGCAGGTATATCGGTCCCGATTGAATATCTCGTAGCGGGTCATCTTTCTCTTCCGGCGGGGCCGTTTAATCAACCGTGAAATACGTATGACCGACGGCAGCGGGACGGTTTGACTGATGGTGTGAATGTAGCCGAGTCCGTCCTCAAGCATCTCCGCCTTGCCCTGAAAGACGAGCACCACCGCCCGGCGTGCTCGGCACACCGTCAGCGGCTCGAAGCTCTGGTTCAAGACCAGTACCGGATGGTTAATCATCGGCTTTCCTCGACACAAAACTGCCCCTATTTTACTGCAAAGCTGCGCAAGGTGCAAGGCGAGACTAAATTAAGTTCTTTATCTACCTCACCCCCTGATTATTTAGCTGTGACCTATCCCCCTGACCCCCTTCCCTTGGGTATTTATGAAGGGAAGGGGGAATATTATTGAGAGGGGGCTGGCGCCCCCTCTCGCTGCGCACTCCCCTTTTGGGGGTGGGGGATGGGGCATTGACTTCATTTTTAGCAAATTTTTAGCTAATTATTTTCAATATATTAACTATATATTAAACATATTTTTAAATAATACTTGACATTTTGTAAATATTTTGTTATTTTATAATTATCAGTAATATATATGGAGTTATCAATGAATATTAATGAAACGCCAGAGGAAAAATTTATGAGAGTTGCTGAAGCTAGAACAAATGCTGTCATACACAAGCTAAGAGTATTAGGTAATTTATCCAACAAGCAAATATATAGCTATTCAGAAAAAGACATCAATAAAATTTTCACAGCAATAAATAAGCAAGCTAGAGAAATAAAAGCCAAATTTAATTCTCAAAAACAAGCCAAATTTAAGTTATAAAAATAAGGAGGATAAAATGCAAATAGTAATGGATGTTGCCTTAAATGAGTGGTTCAAAAAACAAACAAAATGGAAAAACAGGGCTGATTTCGCTAGAGCAATTGAGATTAACGACAGCACTTTGGGGGATTATTTTAAAGGGCGTCATCAACCTAGCAACGAAAATAGGAAGAAGCTGTTTAAGGCAACAGGACTAGAATGCTTTGAGCCCACAGAGGCAGAAGAAGCACCACAAGTTAAGCCACCTATTCCTCTGCCTGAAAAATGGGAGGTGCCGTGGAACGACGTAGGGCAACAGCTAGTAGTGATTGGGCAAGCAGTTGCTCAACTGGGGAAGCTTATCAGTTCCTCAGCCACTTCAGATGTAGTTTCAAAGGTGCAAGCTGTTGAGGACGCCCTCTATGCATTGAACGACCAACTTGAGTTCTTCAAAGAAGGCTCACCAAATTCCAGGAAAATATTGCGCCGGCAACTTGACGGACCCGAT
>DAOUEB010000143.1:0-4234 GCA_034430675.1 Dehalococcoidales bacterium | reverse complement strand
CCCCCATTTATAGTACCACCTAGCCGAGCTTGAGCACATCCAGAAACGCCTCTTTGGGCACTTCCACCCGGCCGATGAACTTCATCTTCTTCTTGCCCTCTTTCTGCTTCTCCAGCAGCTTGCGCTTGCGGGTGATGTCACCTCCGTAGCACTTGGCGAGAACATCCTTGCGCTTGGCGGCTATGTCCGCTCTGGCCACAATGCGGCTGCCGACAGCTGCTTGAATCGGCACTTTGAATAGCTGGCGTGGAATAACCTCCTTGAGCTTGGCCACCATCGCCTTGCCGACCTCATGGGCTTTCTCCGGCGTTATGATACGGCTGAAGGCATCCACCGGCAAATCGTTCACCAGGACATCGAGCTTGATCAGCTCGGCTTCACGGAAACCGATAAGCTCATAGTCCAGCGAAGCGTAACCACGGCTGCGGCTTTTCATCTGGTCGTAGAAGGTGGTCAGCATGCAGCGCAGGGGCATTTCGTACTCAAGGCGGACACGCTGCCCGAGCTTTCCGCCGGCCTGGTATTGCCCCAGGTACTCCGTTTGTTTGTAGGCTCCATCGGATTGCATGAGAAGCTCCATCAGAGCACCGATGAAGCTTGATGGTGTAATAACCGATATTTTCACCCAGGGTTCTTCTATTTTCTCGATTTCTGTGGGTTCCGGGAACTGGTTCGGATTGGTGACGGTGAGTTGCTGCCCACTGGTTTTTGTGATAATAAAACTGACTCCGGGCACTGTAACTACCAGCGACAGGTAGAACTCCCTCTCCAGGCGTTCGCGCACGATATCAAGGTGCAGCAAACCAAGAAAGCCGCAGCGGAAGCCGTAGCCCAAAATCGGGCTGGACTCCGGTTCATAAGAGAGCGAGGCGTCGTTAAGGTTTAATTTTTCAATAGCCTCCCGCAGTTCATTAAAATCCTCTGCCTGGGTGGGGTAGATACCGGCAAATACCATCGGCTTGGGGGGGTGATATCCGATAAGTGGTTCCGTGGCACCGCCATGTATCGAGGTCACTGTATCACCGACATGACACTCCTCCACGCTTTTAAGCCCCGTTGCGATATAACCGACATCCCCGGCTGTCAGCTCCGGTGCCGGGCATGGTTCGGGAGCAAAATACCCGACCTCAAGTACCTCTATCTCGGTGCCCTGCCCCATCAGGCGTAATCCGTCTTCTTTAGAGATACGACCGTCCACGACACGCAGATAAGCGATGACACCCTTATAGGCATCGTAGCGCGAGTCAAAGATAAGCGCCCGGAGCGGCCGTTGGGCATCGCCTTTGGGTGGGGGAATGCGCCGGACGATTTCTTCAAGCAACGTCGGTACACCCTGTCCGGTCTTGGCGCTCAAGAGAAGTATATCCTGTTCTTTATACCCGAGCACGCTCCCAATCTCTGCCAGGACACGCTCGGGTTCACTCCCCGGCAGGTCAATCTTGTTAATGACAGGTATTACCTCTAGGTTATGTTCCATGGCGAGATAGGTATTGGCCAGTGTTTGCGCCTGGATACCCTGCGTAGCATCGATAACCAGCACGGCTCCATCGCAGGCCACTAGGGTACGCGAAACCTCATAAGAAAAGTCGACATGCCCCGGCGTATCGACAAGATTCAGGCGATAGGTTTGGCCATTATCGGCTTTATAATGCAGGCGGATGGCCTTAGCTTTGATAGTGATGCCCCGTTCTCGCTCCAGGTCCATGCTGTCCATCATCTGTTCGCTTATCTCATCACGCCTCATGGTTCCGGTTAGTTCAATCAGCCGGTCGGCTAGTGTCGACTTACCGTGGTCTATATGAGCAATAATACAAAAATTACGGGTAAGCGCCTGTTCCATATAAGTTCAGCCACCTCTTACGGTTAAATTTGCCACTGTTTTACTAGCCGCAGTCACCCCGGCAGGAAACGCCAGAATACTTCGTTACTCAGCAGCCGGCCATGGCGCGTGAGTTTTACATGCCCGTCGGCCTGCTCCAGAAGACCGGCGTCAACCATTTCTTCGACCTGTGGACGATAATGTACCAGTATATCTATGCCAAAGCGGCGATGAATACCATCCAGGTCGATTCCTTCACCCAACCGCAAGCCGAGTATGACCGTTTCAGCCAGTTCCAGCTCAGGGTTAATCTCCTCATCCAGCTCCGGCACCGGTAATGCTTCCCCCGAAAATCCATCTACATATTTATCCAGACTCTTTGTATTGGCGAGGCGGTGACCGCCTAAACAGGAATGAGCGGCAATACCCACACCAAGGTAGGGCATATTTCGCCAGTAAGTTAAATTATGACGGCACTCCCGGCCGGCCATTGCCCAGTTTGATATCTCGTAGTGGCTGTAGCCCTGTGCAGCCAGCAAATCCTCGGCCAGTTCATAGTGGTCAGCACTCATATCCGGGTCAAGCTCGGGCAAATAGCCTGCTTTAATCGCTCGCCACATTGGTGTCTCCGCCTCCAGAGTGAGAGAATAGAGCGAAAGATGCTCCGGCCTCATCGTTATGGCTTCGTCCAGTGTCTGCTGCCAGTCGGACAGGGTCTGACCCGGTAACCCGTAGATAAGGTCTATACTTATATTATCAACCCCGGAGCCCCGGGCGTGTTGCACTGCATCTCTTGCCTCAGCCGCCGTATGAATGCGTCCCAGCAGCGCCAGTTCGCGGTCATTCAGACTCTGCACGCCTAGACTCAATCGGTTAACTCCCAGTTCCCTGATAGCGGTAAGGTACGCCCTGTTAATAGTTCCCGGATTAGCCTCAATGGTTATCTCAGCTGCTTCATCAACGGTAAACAGCGAACTGATGGTGGATATAAGGTCACCTACATATTTAACTAACAGCAAGCTCGGAGTGCCTCCGCCAAAATATATACTGCGAATACATTCTCCACCGGCCCGTCGTATCAGTTCCTTTTTAAGGGCACTCAAGTATAAGGGAATATCAGCCTCACGGTAATCGTATGATACGAAGGAACAGTAGGAGCACTTATGGCGGCAAAAAGGCACATGAATATAAAGCGCAATATCACGGGGCACAATATAATTATAGCAGATATAACTGGATACTCCCTAATAAAGTTGTGTGTTCGACGTATGGCAGTTGCTTTAAGAGCGCAGGAACTCTATAGTACAATTATTGATATCCATCACCTAGAGATAAAAATATTATGCTTGAAACTCATGGCATGACCATTGCCAACCAGGCGGGAGTCACACCCCTGCAAGTAGAGGCTGTCAGATCCCTGCTTGATGCGGGAGCGACTATTCCATTCATTACGCGTTATCGCAAGGAGAAAACGGGGTCACTTGACGAGGTGGTGCTTAGCGAAATACGGGACGGCCTGGCACGGCTGGCAGCGCTCGATAGCCGGCGTCAGGTGATACTGAAATCTCTTGAAGAACAGGATGTACTCACAGCCGAGTTACGCAATTCTGTCGAATCGGCGGCGACCCTGGCCGCATTGGAGGATATTTACCTTCCCTACCGCCCCAAACGGCGCACCCGGGCCACCATGGCTAAAGAAAAAGGGCTTGAGCCTCTCGCCGTTCTGATACTGGGTCAGGAGGTTGCTGATCCGTCTCATGAAGCTCTCGCGTTCGTTAACATGGAAAAGGGCGTCGGTTCGGTCGAGGATGCCCTGGCCGGGGCGCGTGACATCATTGCCGAGTGGGTCAATGAAGACACCCGGGCAAGGCAGAGCATACGCAGGCTTTTTTACCAGGAAGGCATCATTCAGTCAAGCGTGATTAAAGGTAAAGAAGGCAAAGGTATCAAATATAGCAATTATTTTGACTGGCAGGAGCCGGTTGCCCATGTTCCCAGTCACCGGGTGCTGGCCATGTTACGTGGTGAGAACGATGGGTTCCTGAAAATCACGATAAGACCGACTCAAGAAAAAGCGCTGTCATTCCTGCACCGGCACTTCGTCAAAGGTACTGGCGACGCCTCGGCACAGGTAGCTCTGGCTGTGGAGGATAGTTATCCGAGGTTACTGGCGCCATCTATTGAAACTGATATTCGTCAGCAGGCTAAAGAGCGCGCTGATGACGAGGCGCTCCGTGTCTTTGCGCGCAACCTGCGTGAAACGCTCATGGCTCCGCCAATGGGGCCGCGGGTGGTACTGGCCATCGACCCCGGATATCGGACCGGCTGTAAGGTAGTCTGCCTGGACCCTCAGGGCAAGCTTTTAGCCAATGCCGTTATCTACCTGGGTCAGTCGGCGGCGCGGAGCCGGGAAGC
>DAOUEB010000142.1:0-8359 GCA_034430675.1 Dehalococcoidales bacterium | reverse complement strand
CGCGACCATTTCTTCCTGGTCGAGGGCGCGCAGGAGGTCAATCAGCGGTGCGCCGCCGATATTAGTATACAGGACAGGGTCCTGCCGGTGCAGACCGGGCATACCCGGCATACTATAATCTTTATAGGCGTCTTTTCCCGTCCAGTCGAGGCGCGCCGCCATAAGCTCCGGTTTATAAAGGTTGCCAGTGGCATCGTCGAAGTGGCGCTGGATGAAGGCCTGGTCGACCATCTCGACCATGGTGTAAACGCCCAGGTGGGTGTCATTCACCCAGAGGTCGATAATAGAAGCGCGGGGGGTGACGACACCCGCCTCTTCGAATATCTTATAGGTAACGACCTCGCGAATGAGGGTGGGGTCGCTCCAGCCGTTGTTGAGGAAGACCTTTTTCACGCCGTGGAAGGTGCGTGCCCGGTTAAACAGGTTAAAATCGACCGCCAGCGGCATGCGGGGGCTATCCCAGCCGACCGCCTGTCCCAGTGATGAGTTTCCCTTGGTCCTGACGCCGACATCGGGCACCAGTTCGTCATCCCACCAGAAATCGGCCGGTACGTACCGCTCCTCGAAGGCATGTTCCCGGCAGTAGGACCAGTCTTCTTCCTCCATAACAATACGCACCGTGGTGACGCGGTCGGTAACAAACGGGTCTATTTTGGGGTCATGAGTCCCCCGGGACGCGCTGCGGGCGCATCCTGAAATCCCCGCGGCAATGACGATGACAACCAGCAGCACCGCCAGTAATGCCCTGCTCTGTTTCCGCATAATCAGGATTTCTAAAAGATAATGTTAACAGGTTATCAAAAAATCCGGTGAAATACAAATGCTGTTTCGTATTTAGCCAGTCGTTATGGTATTTTAATATAGAGAGGTTTTTCAATGATTCGGCGGCCCCCCTTTTTTTATGGCTGGTACCTGGTCGGCATCACTATCGCCAGCATGATGCTGGTTTACGGCGTCAGGAACTCTTTTTCGGTGTTGTTCTCGCCCATTCTTGACGAGTTCGGCTGGTACCGCGGCAGCACGGCCATAATGCTATCGCTTAATATCCTTATCTATGGATTAACCGCACCCGCGGCCGGCATCCTGGTCGACCGCTGGAAGCCGCGAGCCGTGGCGACACTGGGTGTCCTGGTTCTGTCACTGGCGACAGCCCTTTGTTACTTTGCCAGCGAACTGTGGCATTTTTACCTGCTTTTCGGCGTGCTGGTGCCCATCGGCACCGCCTTCTGCGGCGCTCCCATATTGAGCCCTTCGCTGATAAACTGGTTCGGCAAGCGTCGGGGCCTAGCCATCAGCCTGGGACAGATAGGGGGCGGACTGAGCTTTGCCTACGGTATGCTCGTTTCCGCAGTGATATCCCAGTGGGGGTGGCGCCCTTCTTTCCTGGTTACGGCAGTTATCGTCCTGGCCGTCCTGCTGCCGCTCTATCTCCTCTTTTTCTACTATCGACCGGAGGACAGGGGGCTGAAGGCCTACGGCTCCGACGAGCCATCGGCTGCCGAAGGGGCCGGCGAAGCGGTAAATTCCGTTACTGCCGACTGGACCCTGGGCACCGCCATGAGGACTTACAATTTATGGTTCCTGGTGCTGTCCCAGTTCTGCTACTGGGGCGTCGGTAACTACCTGGTGCTGGCCCATCAGATTAAATTCGCCGAGGACGCCGGGTACAGCAGTATTCTGGCCACTTCCGTCTTCGCCCTGTTCGGGATATCCTCCATCGGCGGTCAAATCTGTGCTTCGATATCCGACTCGATAGGTCGGGAGAAAACCGTGACGGTGGCGACTGTCCTGGCCATCGGCGCGCTGCTGGCTTTGATTTCCGTCAAAGATACCTCGCAGCCCTGGCTGCTTTACGTATATGCCACTTGCTCCGGCTTCGCCACGGGACTTTTTTCGCCCAATATCTTCGCGGGTATCGGTGACATCTACCACGGTAAAAACATCGGCGCCATATCTGCCTTACTGCTCACGGGCACCGGTGTCGGCGGAGCCATCGGCCCCTGGCTCGGCGGCTACATCTACGATGTTACCGGCAGCTACAGTATCGCCTTCATTATCAGCATGGCGGCTTTCGCCGTGGCCGGTATCAGCTTCTGGATTGCCGGGCCGAGGAACGCCGACCAGTTACGGGCGAAAATGCAGGGGCTGTCTGTCTCCGGTTAGCTATGGCTTAATCGGAACCCTGGAGAATTCGAATTTTCCCTCTTTCTTTTTCAAAGCGAGAAAGGCCAGCCATTCCTTATCGTCCTGCTCGGGGAAATCGGCCCGGTAGAACCCGAAGGGCACCCGGCGGCTCTCCTGCCTTTCCAGTGAAGCCGCTAGTACCATCTCGGCATTATCGATAATCGACTGCACTTCAAGGCACCGCATCAATTCGTGGGGATTTTCGGCTTTAAACGACGCGTTCTTTTTAATATCCTTCAGGCGCTCCAGGCCGCGTCCCAGCGTCTTTTCCGCCCGCACATCGCCCGCATAGTAGTCCACGGCGTTCTGCACGGCCAGTTCCACCTCGCGCCAGTGCAGACCTTTCTGGCTTGTCAACATACCGGAACACGTTTCCTTGAGAGATTCCACTGGCTTAGTGTCTACGGGCAGGTGATTTTTCTGCGCTCCGGCTTCTCTGGCTGCCCTCTCGCCGGCGCGCCAGCCCATGGTGAAAGCCCCCGGAGCTCCAGCCCAGGGCACCCCACCGACATCATCCCCGGCCCCGAACAGTCCTTTGACCTCGGTTTCAAGGCCGTTATCGACCACCAGTCCCGATGCCGCCGTACCGGCCATCTCGCGGCTGTTGGGGAGCCACTCCAGTTTATCTCTTCTGAAGTCGAATCCTTCCTGGTTTTTCAGGTAGTCGAGAAACAGGGAGCCCTTGCCCTCGTTACTTATAGACCATTCGATGTATTTTATCTCCTCCTCCGTGCCCCCGGTAAGGTCGAGATAAAAGGGCCCCTGTCCCTGCCGGTAAAGTTGAGCGTAGGGAGGTCGCGCGTTCCGCCCTCCCGAGAGCATGTTCTGTCGATTTAACGCAGCGTCCACCTTCTCTTTGCCCAGGTTCGGCCAGTCGTAGAACCGCGTCCTCGGCACGATTACCTCTCCGTCGGCATCGGTAACGGCTGCGGCCGGCTGCACCGTATTCCGGGGGGAGCCCAGGTTGAGCTCGTAGTTGCCGATGGAGTAGTACCCGGAGGAAAGGAACTCCATGTTGATGACGGGAATACCGGCGCGGAACGCCATGGCCCGGCCATCCCCGGTCTCGTTGACGGGTATGCGGTGGTTACCCCAGATACCGGTGACATTGGGGGTAAGCCGGTTGGCCCGGCCCGTGGACATGACGACAGCTTTGGCCCGGAAAGAATAGAGCTTGCCGTCGTTGGTGCCTATTCCGAGTGCCCCGGCTATCTGGCCGTCGGCAAGCAGCAGGGCTACCATCATGACCCGGTTTATAATGCCCACGCCCCTTTTCCTGGCTTCTCTGGTAAGCCTTATCTTCAGGTCGTGACCGTCGAAGTTGAACGAGCTCGGCATGGTGTGGAACTGGTAGACGATTCTGAATTTGCCGGGTATTTTGCTGTCTTCGTACCTGATTTTCACCCCGAACTTCTCCAGGTCGAGCATGCGGTCGTAGTTTTCCCTGGCCACCAGCCGGAGCAGCTCCTTATTGATGAAACCCCGCGCGATTAACCGGGCATGGTCTTCTATCAGGTCTTCCATGGTCCAGCCCATCTGCTCGTGAATCATGGGGATATAAGCCCAGGAGTGGTCGACGCCCGTCCCGGCGCAGCCGCTGCTTAACGTATTGGCCTTCTCCGTGATGGTGACCTTTACACCGGACTCGCTGGCTTTAATCCCGGCCATGCACCCGGCCAGCCCCCCACCGATTATTAAAACATCCGTATCTACCTGCACGACTTCAATTACCGAGTTCATAGCTTCTCTCCTCTCAGGATTGATACCCTCATCGGGAGGGGCGGGACAATCTTGATAGCCCCCTTTTCCCGCTGAGGACACTGCATCCAGCAGGCGCCGTCATAGGCGCATTCGTCCGGGTATTTCACTAAAGGCGGCCTGCCTTTCTCTGGATTTGGTGCCAGGATTTCCATCAGGCAGACATCCACGCAGATATTGCACCCTGTGCAGACATCCTCGTTAAAAATTATTGGGTTGAACATCGCTAACCTCCTTATTACCTAATATGCAACAAGACTTCAGGAGTAAGACATTAAGAGCATATCAGAAACACGGCGGCAATACAAACCGCCAATTAAGAGATTATTTAACAATATCACATATATACGCGGTTGTTTCTTATATAATATACATTAGTCGCTAGATATTCAAAATACATTAGTCGCTAGATATTCACCACGTTGTAGTTTACGGGGTCACGCCGCCCGAGACAACCAGAACCTGCGCGACGATATCACCCTCGGCGGCGAGTATGTGAAAAAGAGCGCCGGGGGCGACATAATGCCCTGGAGACCCGACGAGCCCAAGAAATAGGCTATCTGACGCAATAAAAGGGGCGAAACCGCCGTAAAAGACGATGGCGCCCCTTATATTCCCTGGAGCGGGTGACGAGATTCGAACTCGCGACTCTTTGCTTGGGAAGCAAATACTCTGCCACTGAGTTACACCCGCGCAAAACCTATTAATTTTAGCCCATAAGACTATAGTTGTAAAGAAATAATCGGTGAGTTTTTAGGAAAATCGGCGGCTGTTTTGCCTGTCGGCACAAATATTTCCAGATACCAAAACAAGGTTTTATTTGCATTTGGTGTCACCCCTGTTTTATCCTCTATCAACAATGCTTGATAGGGGGTATAAACGATGGTTACTTCACCAGTCAGTCCTTCCAAGTTCCACATGGTTATCAGGGAGTTGGGTGCTGTGAAATCTAAAGGTGGGTTTGCAGCACTAAACTCGGGGCTATTATTCTTGGGCTTTGTATTTTCTTTATTTCTTACAACGGGAGTCGAGAGAATGATAATAAGCCTACTTGTATTAGCTTGTTGGATATCGTTCACTATCTTTGCTTTTATCAAATTAAAACAAGGGAAGGGGACAGAAGATGGATAATAAGATAATTTGCAGACATTGTGGCTCTACTCGCACACGCAAATACGGCAAATACAAAGGGGTACAGCGTTACTTCTGTAATGAGTGCGGGAGTAAGTTCAAGAATGATGATACGCTATTCCATATGAAAACACCCGCCAATCAAGTATCATCGGCACTCAATATGTTCTATGAAGGGATGAGCATCAAGGCAATACGCAGGAACTTACAACAGGAATACGGCAATATGCCTTCTACCGCCACGATATACGAATGGATAATGAAATACACCCAGTATGCCACGGACAGCATCAAGGGCTTTGAGCCTAAAAAGATTGGCAGTACATGGGTTGCCGATGAAACAGTTATAGAGATAGACGGTCAAAACGTATGGCTATGGGACATCATAGACTACAAGACACGTTTCCTGCTGGCGACCCGCATATCACGCAGTCGTACCACCAGAGACGCCCAAATACTCTACGATAGGGCTATTAAGAAGGCTGGCAAAGAGCCTGCGAAGGTGCTTACGGATAAACTGGCGTCATACCTTGACGTAAGCTACGGCAAAGATACAGAGCATATTCAGAGTACGCCATTTGCGGTTGAAGATGATACCCAGATGATAGAGCGGTTTCATTCAACGTTGAAACAACGCACTAAAGTTATGCGGGGATTAAAGAACCTTGAGAGTGCTATTGAATTTATAGACGGCTGGCTGGTGCATTATAACTACCTGAGACCGCATACGTCCTTGAACGATAAGACGCCCGCAGAAGCGGCGGGGGTGGACTTCCCTTATAAGAACTGGGCGGATATTACACGCCACAAGCCGTCTAAGCCTATCACCTTATCTCATGTAGCTCGTGGCACTATGCGCATGGAGAAAACGCATATCGGCAGACCTAAAAAGCGTATCAGGATAACACAACCACCGCCGCAGATAACGCCCAAAATGCCAAGGTTGGAACGATGATAATGACGCGAAAAACAAAGAGAATGTTAGTAAATATTTGTGCTGTAATCTTTATGACTAATATGATTATTGTGCCTATACTTGCATGGTATGTCGATATTGAATTATTAAAGTATTTAACTATATCGACTATGGCATTCGCTATTATACTATTGCTATTCACCTCTATTTGCAAAATAACCAAACCAAAAGAATGTTATACAAATCACGAATACAATAATCTCAATAGTGATTTCGCCAATAAAATTCCTTGCAACGTCTGGAATCGGGTATTGACCAGTATTCATAAAGTATTGAAGGTCTTTGGCAGTAGAGAGATAACCCAACAAGTCTCCCAAACCAATAATTCCACTGATAATCATTCTTTTCATGCAGGCAGTCTATCACAGAAAAAAGCAGGTAAGCAACCAAATGCAAATAAAACCCAAAACAATAATATTTGACTTTTTTTATGCGCATTGATATACTCGCCTTGAGTGCGTGGCCTTCCAGACAAAGACTTGCAAAACTATTCTGTTGCAGGTATACCACCAATAAATAACTGAGGAGGATTACAGTATGTCCGGAGATTTTGCCAATCTGCTCGCTGATTTGAAAGAGGACGAGGTTCTCAAGCTGACTAAAGAGAGGATTGAATCCGGTGAAGACCCGATGAAAATCCTGGATGACAGCCGGGAAGGTATGGGAGTCGTGGGCAAACGTTTTGCCGGCGGTGAGTACTTTTTGCCGGAACTCGTCTTCTCCGGTGAGCTTCTCAAGCAGGTAACCGAATTAGTGAAACCGCATCTTAAACAGGCGGTCGAAACCAAGCGACTCGGTACAATTGTCCTCGGTACGGTAGCCGGGGACATTCACGATATCGGCCTGAATATCGTCGACTTCATGCTGGATGTCAACGGTTTCGAGGTTCATAATCTGGGTGTCGATGTTCCCAAGGAAAAATTCGTGGATAAAGTGAAAGAAACCAAGGCCCCCATCGTGGGTTTGAGCGGATTCTTAACCCCCGCCTTTGATTCCATGAAAGAGACGGTTGAGGCCATAGAGAAGGCCGGCCTGAGGAAAGATATCAAGATAATGATAGGCGGCGGCCAGATGGACGACGAGGTGAGGAAATACGCCAAGGCTGATGCCTTCGGTAAAGACGCCATGGCGGCGGTAGCTCTGGCCAAGCAGTGGGTAGGTGCAAGCTAAAATGGCTAGTGAATGGGCGGAGTTAACCCCAGAAGAAAAACGAGAAGAGCGGTTCAAGCGATGGCTTTCTCCACAGGGCGTTACCTTCTCCAGCCCTAAAGCTGAAAAGGCATATAAAGAAAAAGTAACCAGGTTTGCCAGTGCCTTTCAGTTGAAGGAAGCGGACCGGATACCGTGCATCCTGCCGGTCAGTAATTACCCTGCATATTATGCCGGGACGGACCTCCGTACCGTCATGTACGACTACGATAAGCTTAGCCAGACCTGGCTGAAATTCCTCCATGACTTTGAAGGGGACCTGGATACATTCATACCGCCCGGCCTGGTTCCTCCGGGTAAATCCCTGGAGGCCGTTGACTACAAGCTGTATAAATGGCCTGGCCGCGGGATATCCGGCAATACGACCACGTATCAATGCGTCGAAGCCGAGTACATGAAACCGGACGAGTACGATGCCCTCATTAAAGACCCCTCCAACTTCTGGCTGCGCACCTATATGCCGCGGGTCTTCGGTGCTTTAAAGGCATTTCCGCAACTCCCACCATTGACCAGCTTCGAAGAAATAGCCATCCAGTCTTTCGTACCCTTCGGACTTCCGGATGTTCAGGCCGGATTCCAGGCATTACTGGAGGCCGGGCGGGAAAGTCTGAAATGGATAGCGGTAGTCGGTGCCATCGCCGCCGAGGCAACAGCGGCCGGGATGCCCGGTATTATGAGCGGGCTGGCCAAGGCTCCCTTCGATACCCTCGGGGATACACTGCGGGGGACACAGGGGATAATGATGGATATGTTCCAGCGGCCGGAGAAACTCCACGAGGCCATGGAAAGAATCGCACCCCTGGCTATCGAAGCGGCTATTAGCGCGGCAAACGCCGCAGCGGCGCCGGTGGTAATAATGCCGCTGCACAAAGGCGCCGACGGCTTTATGTCCGGCAAGCAGTATGAGACCTTCTACTGGCCCACCTTCAAAAAGGTTATCATGGCGCTGGTCAACGAAGGTATCGTGCCTGTTCTCTTCGCCGAGGGCGGCTATAATACCCGCCTGGAGGTTATCAAGGAATTACCGAAAGCCTCGGTGGCATGGTGGTTCGACCAGACGGATATGGCCAAGGCCAAGAAAGTCCTCGGAGATAGGGCTTG
>DAOUEB010000141.1:0-24744 GCA_034430675.1 Dehalococcoidales bacterium | reverse complement strand
TTCCGCCCACGTTCAACTCAAGGCAACCAAGACTCACCGGGCTCTGTATATTAACCCATGTCTCGTTGGGGCCGCGGTAGCTGATTTTCTCCATCATTCTTTTCAGTTCGCCGCTATCGTTTCCAAGTACTCCTGCAATTCCTGCCATGTCTTTAAACTCCTTTAAATAACTACCGGTACGGTTGGAATTCGGTTATACTTCTTCAAACTCTTCCAGCGCCTTGATGGCCTGAAAGGCGTCCGCGCAAAAAGCGTCTGCGCCGATTTCCCCGGCGTATTCGTCTGATACAGCCGCCCCGCCGATAAGGACTTTCACCTTATCTCTAAGGCCGTTCTCCTTCAACGCCTTGATGACAACGTCCATTCCCGTCATAGTGGTGGTCAGCAGGGCGGAGAGACCGAGGTAATCCGGCTGCTCATCCCTGACCACGCTGATAATTTTTTCCTCCGGAACGTCTATGCCGATATCGTTGACCTCGTAGCCGGCGCCCTTAAGCAGGATGGCCACGATATTTTTACCGATATCGTGGATATCACCTTTAACCGTGGCGATGACGAATTTCCCCTTGGTCTCCACGTTCGATTCTTCAAGGAGGGGCTTCAGTATGTCCATGGCCGCCCCGACAGCATCGGCGGAGGCCAGCATATCCGGTATGAAGTACTCCCTGGTAGAATATTTCTCGCCGACGACTTCCATTCCCGAGGTAAGAGCCTCCTTGATGATTAGTTCCGGAGATATATTATTCTTCAACGCCGAATCCACCAGGTCGACGACTCCCGGCGTCCCGGACAGCGATTCGTCGATACCTACATCTTCACCGGTCTTTCTTCCCTGAATCACGTTTTCCTTTAACAAGCTTAAAATATCTTCACTCATCGCTATCCATCTCCTTCATGTACGTTGAGCCTGGGCAGCAGTCCGGGTATCTCCCGGAATATTCTGGCGGCGGTATCCGGGTCGATATGCTCCACGGGTTTTGCCCTGAGCTCCTGTAAACGCTCGTTGGCTAAAGCGAGTACGCTGTCGCCCTCGCCGTCTCCTTCGAAAGGATAAGGCGGCGAAATTTCCCCGCTGCGCATGACCGGGCGGATATAGTTGATGAACATTTTCTGTGGCGTGTTCACTACTTCTCTTATTTGTTTCTTGACCGTGTCAAACTCCTCCTCGTTAATGCGCGGCGATTTCAGGAAGAATTTTATCATCTGGAAATGCGCGTCATCCAGCACAGCCTGGAGCAGGCAGAACACGGAATTGCAGTCCAGCAGGCCGAAGGCACAGTGCAGGAACTGCGGGCCGCTTAACGTGACCACGATATCGGAGAACAGCCTCTCAATCGACGACTGCTGTCCGGGTATCTTGACATCGCTCACGCCGGAAGTGGAATAGTTCGGCAGTTTATAAAATCGCGCCATCTGCACGCAGTCGATATTGTACTGGCTGGTCTCTATCGACCCGTAGGAATCGCCCAGCGTATCCATCCTCGCCCTCACCGGCACGCTGCCGTAGAGCACCGGCGTTCCCCTGTTCACCAGCTGGCCGAGGGTTATCCCCGCCAGGACTTCGGCATTGATTTGAGCCATGATGCCGGCTTCTTTTATGGGCGCGGAGGTCCCGGCCTGTGGCGAGGATGAGACCACTATGGGCAGCCCTCTTTGACACACTTCCATGAAGGTCTCGGTGGTATCACCGACGAACTGCAGCGGACTCTTCACCAGGCAGGTGATAAACGATATTATGGGGTTCTCTTTGAGCTTATCCGGACCGCCCGTGATAATCTCGGCCATCTTCACCACGTTATCCAGCTGGTTCAGGCTGGTCAGGCCGGACATGACATGCTTGGTGGTGTTGTTCAGGCAGGCGAAGAACTTGTTGACGTCTTTATTGTCTTCGGTGATATCTTTATCCTGGATGTTGACCGTCCGTATATAGCCGTCGACGGATTCCAGGTGCTCGCAGACATGCGCCGAATCGCACAAATCGGCCACCATGCCGCGGCGCGGCTGAAATTCAGGCACCTTGCTTTCTTTTTCGGGGTCCGACTTATTGACGTAGGTGGGAAAATCGACATCCAGCCACATATTTGTCTCCGAGCCGGTGATGAAGAATACCCTCGGCTCGTCTCCCTTCATTACGAGGGCATTATCCGGGTTTCTGGCCCCCAGCGTAACTGTCTTGGGCGCGCTGGCAAGGGCATCGGTAACGAGTTTTTCCGGAATCTTCACGTGCCAGCAGGGAGTATCGCTGCCGGAAACGCCGGCAACCTCAGCCCCGCGACTCTGAAATATCCCGGCAGCCTTTTTGTTAAAGCACAGCAGCCCCGGGTCGTTCAGTATCTCGATAGAAGCGTCGTGAATCTGCCGGACCTGCTCGCCGGATAGCCTTTCTAAGGGATTGCTGATTAAAATTCCTTCTCTGGGCACTTCGTTCCTCCTTATTGATATGCCGTCGGCAGGTAGAGGCTAAATGGCGACGGAATTACCGGCACTTAAGTTTTCAATCACGGCTACGGCATGAAAGCCATCGGCGCCATAGCCGTCGGCACCGATACTCTCGGCGTACTCCTGCGAGACGGGCGCCCCGCCGATGATTATCTTCACCCTGTCCCTGAGACCGTTTTCCTTGAGCGCCTTAATCGTGTCTTCCATATTAACCATGGTGCTGGTGAGCAGCGCTGACAGCCCGATAAATTCGGGCTTCTCCTCCCGGACGGCATCGACGATGTCCTGAGTTTCAACATCGTTACCCAGGTCTTTGACGATGTAGCCGGCCCCCCGCAGCAGTATCGATACGATGTTCTTGCCGATTTCGTGGAGGTCGCCCTTCACCGTAGCGACAAGTATTTTACCCTTGGGTTTGACGCCGCTTTGAGCCAGGTATGGTTCCATGAGCTCCATGGCGGCTCCTACGGCCTCGGCCGAGGCCAGCATATCGGGTATGTAATACTCCTCATTCTCAAACTTCTGCCCCACTACCTCCATGGATGCGGTGAGTCCATCATTGATTATGTCCGATACACTTATCCTTGAGGCAAGCGCTTCCTTAATAAGCTCGGTTACCCCGGGCTGGCCGGCCATGCCCTCCTCAATGCCTTCGTCATCCTGCGTGACCCGTCCCTGGATAACATTCTTTTTTATCGATTCGATAATGTCCTCAGACATTCCTGTCTCCTCTCGTAATAACGGTATGTGTCAGCCCACGATACCCTTTATCTCCGATAATACCCGACTTCTTACTTCATCGGGCAGGCCGGAAGTATGGCTTTCCAGAATAGATTTCACCGTTTCGGCAGCCTTTTCCCAGGTAGTCTTTTTCCCCCTCTCCTCCCATTCCTCACGGCTGTTCCTGTCGCTCAGGGTGGGTTGATAGTGCTCCTTACGCATAAAGTGTCGTGTGTGCCTGGCGGTGACAAAGTTACCACCCGGCCCAACCTTCTTGATGAGGTCATAAGCCAGGGTCTCATCATCTACCCTGATACCCTCGACCGCCCTCATCACCATGCCCAGTATCTCGTTATCGATAACGTACTTCTCGTAGCAGGCGGTCAGGGCGAACTCCATCAACCCGGCGGCGTCGTGTATAAAGTTGGCGCCGGCCAGGGCGCAGAGCAGGTTGGTGATGGCCGATTCGTAGCCGCTCTGGGCATCCAGCGTCTTGGAGTCGGTCATGCCGCCGGTGGCGTAGTAGGGCAGTTTGTAAAACTGGGCCATCTGCGCGCCCGCGGCGTTGAGCAGTCCCATCTCCACGGAACCGGCGATATACTTGTAGTCGCGGAGGTCGGTGCTGGTGGCTACGGAGCCGAAGATTACCGGCGTGCCGGGGTTGACGGCCTGCGTCACCATTACCCCCATCAACGAGTCCACCGTCTGGACGACCAGATTGGCGGCCAGCGTCACCGGTGAGGTGGCCCCGCACAAAGGTTCCGCGGGGCATACCAGCGGGATGCCGCTCTCGGCCACGGCAACCACCATGTCGCCGTACTTAGCGTCAATGATAAAGGGGCTGATAACACAGGTAATTATGGAGATAATCGGGCGTTCCCGCAGCGCTTCGGGCGACCCGGCGATTAACTCGGCCATCCTGATAACCTGCTGCGTGCCTTCGGCCGTGTAGGTGCCGCCCATGATGTGCTTGGTAGTATTATCCAGGCCGGCAAAGAAGCGGTTGACATCGACCTGCTTCAGCGGCAACTCGTTAGGGTAGGTGGGCAGCAGGAAGAGGTGGATATTATCCAGTTTCTCGACCAGTCTGGCGATGTTTTTCAGGTCTTCCAGAGTGGCCTGGCGCCTCTCGCCGGTGTCCGGCTCGTAGATGTAGAGGGCGGTGCCTCCGGTTCCGGTGTAAACTCGACTGCCCCCCAGGTGGATGTCGTTTTTCTCGTCGCGACCGCAGAGGGTGACCTCGGACGGTGCTTTACTGATGAGTTCCAGTGCCCTTTCCCGGGATAGACGCACCCGGCGCTTTTCCCTGTCCACGGTGGCGCCGGCTTTTTCCAGGGCTACCAGCGCTGTATCGGAGTTAACCTCACAACCTATTTCCTCAATGATACGCAGTACTGTTTCATTTATCCTGGATATATCTTCAGGGGTAAGCGGTCTATAGGTGCCCCCTTCAAGTCCTTTTCGAATCATCCTCTAATACTCTATCTCCTCCTGCCCGGGCAGTCTTTTTTCAAACAGGTACTGCATGGGTTATATTTTTCTATGTCGTTGTCAGGCAGACCGATGCCGATGATGCCGGATATTGACTTGCGCGGCGCCATCAGCATGCTCTCGGAAAGGATGATGCCCGCTGTGTCACCATTCAGGGCACGGAAGACCATTTGCTGCTGGTTCACTTCCCAATCGCAATAACCGGGGCTGAAACGCCGACTGATAACAAGTCCTCCGGTAATGGCTATCTCTTTTATCCTCTCCTCAATCTGGCCGGCCAGCTTTTCCGCCGTGCCCGAACCGATAGCATCGAGTACGGTCGCCTGGAGCACCAGCCTGTTCTTCGCCAGGTAAGCCACCATGTCCTCCAGGTAGCTGCCTATCGTCAGGGCAAAAACAGCCACCATCTCGCACCGTTCCAACAACCTGGCGATTGTCCGGCTTTTAAGGATAATCGAGTCCCCGATATCAACACGATTTCCGTCAATCGATTTGATATCCCTTATTGTGTGGGAATACGATGGTGCGATAAAGTCATGGTAGTTCTCAATATAGTCATCCACCAGAGAGGCAATACGGCCAGATGGCTCATAATCATCGCTGTAACCGATACTACTCAGTATTCCCTGTTTATCAATATTAATCTGGTTATTTATGGTGGGCATGTTTCTATCCCCTTTCTTCTATCTGAAGACTGACTCAATGCACATACGTTCCCTGTCAATGGAATAAATAAGCGCTAAATGGGGAAAATGGGTGAAGTAAGTAAAAAGGTGCGGGGAGTAACGCGTACGGAACCGGTGTAAGAGAAAAATTGCGGAAAAGCGATGCTTAAAGACCTGGAAAACAGCCTATTGCCGTTGGACTGCTTAATCTTAGAATCACTGGAATCAACAGGGTGAGGTGAGATTCACAGGTATGTAGAACACGAGTCCCCAGACAACACGTCTCATTTAGGTCTTCAGGTCACACTACCTCTCCTTGAAGAATTTTTACACTCCTTCCCTTTGCTGACAGGTTTATCTTATCACTCCCCGGTACTAATGTCCAATGCCAACCACGGTACTTTAGTACAGTAGGGGGGCGAGGTTATCGGGAGCTAATCCCCCGTTAATAAAGATAAAGGCTTCTCAGCCAAAGAGAATACGGCTGTCCTAAAAATTTGGAATAACCATCTTAAATCTAAACAATATTACATTCACTTCCGGTTACTCTGTTTTCAAGTCCGTTTTGACTTTTGCCAGGGAAATTAATTATATTAAGCAAGCGTATATTCAGCAAAAGGAGAGAAGGGCAATTGACTGGTAATAAGAAATTTGAAAAGCTGCTCGAACCGTATCACATTGGGTCGGTAAAGACCAGGAATCGGATAATAAAGACAGGCGCCGGGATGTTCATGTGGCACGAAGACGACCTCCACATGAACGAGGCGATTAAGTCCTTCTACGAAGGCATGGCCAGGGGCGGTGTGGGCCTGCTGATAGTAGAATCTCCCACTATTGATTACCCTTTAGGCGCGCGCTGGAGGCAAAGGTATCGCATTGACGACGACAAATATATTAAAGGTCTCAGTGAGCTGGCTCAGGTTATTCGCAAACATGACTGCCCGACCTTTATGCAGATGAACCACGACGGGCCCTGGCAGAGAATCATCTTCGAGCCGACGGCTCTTTCCCCCGGTCCACCGATAGCAGCTTCGGCGGTGAGCATGAGCTCGGATAACGACTTTCATAATGAAGTGCCCAGAGAGCTCACCATTGCCGAAATTGAGGAGATTGTGGATAAGTTCGCCAGTGGGGCGGTGCGGGCCGAGAAGGCGGGATTTCAGGGGGTGGACATCAATGCTGCCAGCAGTCACCTGTTACACAACTTCCTCTCTCCCTTCTGGAACCGGCGCCAGGATGCCTATGGCGGGAGCCTGGAAAACAGGGCCCGGTTTGTGGTTGAAATCATACGTGAAATTAAAAAGCGTCTGGGGCAGGACTTCCCGGTCTCTGTCTGTATCAATGGCATCGAAATCGGCCGGGTCATGGGGATTGAGGACGATAAATGCATGACGGCTGAATATAGCCGGGGAATAGCTCGATTATTGCAGGAAGCCGGCGCTGATAACATTCATGTGAGGAGCCACTGGCTGGGACGTCACGTCGGCGCGTATCTCCCTGAGCTGTTATCATATCCGGAACCACCCGTCCCTTTAAAAGACTTCCCGGAGGTATATGATTATAGCCGTCACGGAGCCGGGGCCAACCTGCGCATAGCCGCCGGAATCAAAAAGGCGGTGTCTATTCCGGTCATGGTTGTCGGCAGGCTCGACCCTGAGCTCGGAGAGCAAGTCCTGCGCGAGGGTATGGCGGACTTTATCGGCATGACCAGACGCCTGATAGCCGACCCGGAACTCCCCAACAAGGTTGCCGCGGGAAGATTGGACGATATCGCGCCCTGCACGGCCTGTGATAATTGCTTGGGGAGTCGGCAGTGCCGGATAAACGCGAACGTGGGGACAGAGCATAATACCGTTGAAAAAGCGGATAAATCGAGAAAGGTCGTGGTAGTTGGCGGCGGGCCGGCCGGGCTGGAGGCAGCCAGGGTGGCGGCCCTGAGAGGGTACGACGTCACGCTCTATGAGAAATCAAACAAGCTGGGGGGATTGCTCCCGATGGCGGCGCTGGTAAAGGGAACCGGGATTGAAGACCTGCCCGCCATAGTCCGCTATCTTGAACGCCAGATTACCGGGCTCGGTGTAAAAATCAGGCTCGGAGAGAAGGTTAGTCCGTCTGTAATCGAGGATATCCAGCCGGAGGTAGTTATCCTGGCTACAGGAGGTACAACCACGGTTCCGGCGATACCTGGAATATACAGGCGCAATGTTATCAGCAACGCCGTCCTGCATCGCAGGCTGAAGTTTCTTTTAAGATTTCTGAGGCCGGGAACCCTGAGGTGGCTGACAAATTTCTATCTACCCATCGGGAAAAGAGTGGTTGTCATCGGCGGCGGCATACAGGGCTGCGAGCTGGGCGAGTTTCTCACCAAGCGGGGCAGGAAAGTGACTATCGTGGATAAATCCGATACTCCTGGAGAAGGGATGGTAGATGTTGTTTTGGCGTACCTTTTTACGTGGTTCCGCAAGAAGGGTGTAGCCGTGCTGTCCGGGGTTAAAGAGTATGTGGAGATAACCGATAAAGGATTGACCATCATAACCAGGGAAGGGGAGAAACAGACCATTGAAGCCGATACCATAGTACCTGCCCTGCCGTTGTTACCAGACACGGAGTTGCTCAAAAGCCTTGAGGGGAAAGTGCCGGAAGTATATGCCGTCGGCGACTGCCGGGAACCCCTCCTGATTGTAGATGCTATTGCTGATGGTTCGCGCACTGCCCGCGATATATAGCGTCTTATAAGGGATAGAACTGGAGCCAGACTGCTTATCCTTGACAGTCATACGAGGTACGGATATCATTCAACCAATATGACCGCACTGGTTTTCATTAAAGACCTCGTCGTCGCTACGTTAAGCCAGATGGCCTCTCTGTTCGCCGGGGTCTTTATTTTCGGTCTCCTGATACATTTCATCTCGCAGCTTACCTTCAAATCGCTGGAAAGGTCTTTCGGGAGCAAGGGTGTTTATTTCGTGGCCTGGCTGGGCACGCCGATTCACGAGCTGGGGCATGCTCTTTTCTGCATAATATTTCTACATAGAATCGTGGAGATTAGATTCTTCAAGCCGGACCCGCTTACCGGGACGCTGGGATATGTTTCTCACACATGGAGTAAAACGAATCCCTGGGCGGTGCTGGGGAATTTCTTCATCGGAATCGGGCCGGTAATACTCGGTTGCGCCGCACTCTTCGCCACGTTTTACTTCCTGATTCCGAACAGTTCTCAGGTGTGGGACTCTATCATTTTCGAAGTTAGCGAGATAGGTGAGGGGCAATCGATGGGCAGTTATTGGGCGGTATTTCAGAGCTCGTCACTGGCTCTGGTGAGGATTATCTTCACGTTCTCCAACCTGGCAAGCTGGCAGTTCTGGGTCTTCGTCTATCTCTCCATCTGCGTCGCCTCGAATATCAGGCTCAGTCTGTCCGACGTAAAGGGTTCATTATCGGGGTTGGGCTGTATTGTTTTGATATTTCTCCTGATAAATATCCTGGGGATTATCACCGGTTTCGGCAGCGAGAAATTCTTTCCGTTGACAGCCTCGTCGCTCGGTGTCGTTTACAGCCTGTTCATACTGGCCTTAATTATGGTCCTGATGGGATTCATCGTGATTTATTCGGTATCGGCAGCCTTTTTCAGGTTAAGGTATAGAGCCATCCTGAACCCGTTTTAACGTGCCCGGCAGGGTGAAGGGAGCGACGGGAGAAAAATGAAGGCGACTAAAAATGTTATAATCGGGTTAGAGGAAACATGAGTATCGCGGTTAACATCCCTCCCTTTTTACAGTCGCTTGCCGATGACGTGAAGCGGATAGACGTCAGCGGCAGCACGGTCGGCGAGTGCCTCGACGAACTGGTTAAACGGTATCCCCAGCTGAAGGCCCGTCTCTTTACCGGGGTTGGGAAAATGCACAAAGGTTTTAATATCTTTATTAACGGCGAGAGTGCTTATCCCGATGTACTGGCCAGGCCGGTAGAGGACGGGGATATAATTCATATTGCGCATCCCATATTCGGGGGCTGAGGGAATACCGTAGAAATAGATAGTTTCGCAATTCACATTTATAATAAAGAAATCTAACTTTTACTGAGGAGGAAACATGGCACTGAATACCGGTAGCTTGCTCAGGGTAGACCTTTCCAGCGGAAAAGTATCCACGGAGACAATTCCAGAATCGATAACGGCGGACTTCGTCGGGGGGAGGGGGTACGGTATCAGTTATCTCTACCAGGAGTTAGCTCCCGGCATCGACCCTCTCGGCGAGAAAAACAAGCTGATGATGCTCAACGGCCCGCTGGCGGGTAACATGGCCCAGGCCGTTTCGCGCTGGATGGTGTGCACCAGGAGTCCTCTGACCGGCGCCTTCGCCCGCTCCGTATGCGGCGCCGACTTCGGGGCATGGCTGAAATTCGCCGGGTACGAACTCATTATTGTCGAGGGCAAAGCCGAGAAGCCTGTTTACGTCCACCTGACCGCCGATGACTGTCAGATTCTCGATGCCGGTGAAATCTGGGGGAAAGACACCAAAGAAGCGCAGGCATGGCTGAACCGGCAGCACGGCAGTAACACCCGGACGGCCTGTATCGGCCCGGCGGGTGAGAATTTAGTAAAGTATGCGGCCATCGTCAGCGGCCGCAGGACGGCCGGACGCTGCGGTACCGGCACCGTGATGGGCTCCAAGAACCTTAAGGCTATTGCCGTTACGGCTGAGCGCAAGATTCAGCTGGCCGACGCGGAAGCTTATGATAAGCTGGCCAGGGAGCAGGTTGATATTATCCGTAACAACGGGGGCTTCCAGAACCACAAGGAGTGGGGTACCACCGCTACTCAGGATATTACCAACGCCATCGGGGTTTACCCGGTACAGAACTTCCGCTATGGGCAGCAGACCGACTACGAGAAAATTACCGGGGAGGAGTACCGTAAGCTGAGGACGGGCGACATGGGCTGCTATTCCTGCCCGGCGCGGTGCGGTAAAGTACATACCGTCACCTCCGGGATTTACGCCGGGGCCCACAGCGAGGGGCCGGAGTACGAGACTATCTGGGCGTTTACCGGCCCGATAGAAAGCAACAATATCGAGGCCAGCATAGCCGCCGACCAGCTCTGCGACGACCTCGGGCTGGATACCATAAGCACCGGCGGCTGCATCGGCTTCGCCTACGAGCTTTACGAAAAGGGCCTGCTCAAGAAGTCGGATACCGACGGCCTGGAGCTTATCTACGGCAGGCATGAGCCGATGATAACCCTCGTGAAAAAGATAGCCCGTCGCGAGGGTATCGGCGACCTTCTGGCCGAGGGTACCATGCGGGCGGCTGCTACCATCGGTAAGGGGGCCGAAGCCTATGCCATGCACGTCAAGGGGCTGGAGCTTCCCGCCTACGAGCCGAGGGGGGCGAAGTCCCAGGGCTATAACTACGTTACCGCCAACATCGGGGCCAACCACTGCTACGGGTATGCCGCGCAGGATATTTTCGGGGCCCCCGAGCCCAGGCCGACCGACCGCTTTTCCGAAGAGAACGCAGACGTGGTTATCTACAATCAGGACGGTACCGCCTTTAAAGAAACGGGGATTGTCTGCGGTTTTGCCGGCGGCTGGGGCTGGGTTCCCGACCTTTTCGGGAAGCTGCTGGCGGCGGCCAGGGGCATCGAGAGGTTCGCGGATAACGATTACCTTAATCAGGTGGGGGTGCGCATCTTCAACCTGGAACGGGCGTTCAACGTGCGCGAGGGGTTCTACCGCAAGCAGGACACCCTCCCTGAGCGGATGCTCACCGAGCCTCTCCATACCCGCAAAGCCCCGGGAGAGGGGCAGATGGTCAGTCACCAGGACGAGTTCCTCGATAAATATTACAGCCTGCGCGGGTGGACGAAGGAAGGCATACCCGCCCCGGAGAAACTGAGGGAACTGGGTCTGGAATCCGTCGTGGAGGATATGGCGGGAAATTGACGGTATGCTATTATATCAAGTTGAAAAGGTATTCATGTTATGCAAGCGGTTGAAGTCAGCCACGTAGTCAAGTCCTTCGCAGATAAAGTCGCGGTTGATGATCTGTCTTTCTCTGTCGCTGAAGGCGAGTTATTCGGACTCATCGGCCCTAACGGCGCGGGTAAGACCACCACCATCAGGATGATGATGGACATCCTCAAGCCGGATTCGGGCGAGGTGACCATCCTCGGCGAAAAGTTTGGTGAAACTGCCCGGAATAAACTTGGCTACCTGCCCGAGGAAAGAGGACTCTACAAAAAGCTGCGGGTAATCGATACTATTATCTACCTTGCCTCGCTCAAGGGTATGGACCGTCGCTCTGTAGAAGCAAAAGCCGACGAACTGCTCGAAAAAACAGGTATGTCATACGTTAAGAGTAAGAAAATCGAGGAAATGAGCCGGGGTATGGGGCAGATTATCCAGTTCATCGTTACCATCATCCATGACCCGCAACTGGTTATCCTGGATGAACCCTTTTCCGGCCTCGACCCGGTGAATACCGAGCTGTTGAAAGAGATGTGTCTCGACTTAAAGAATCAGGGTAAAGCCTTAATCTTGAGCGCCCATCAGATGAACCAGGTGGAGGAACTCTGCGACCGTATTTTGATGGTTAACAACGGACGCGCCGTCCTTTACGGAGACCTGGCTGAAATCAAATCGAGGTATCAAAGCAATGCAGTCCTTCTGGATTTTAAGGGAGAGTTGGGGGATGTACCGGGGATTGCCGGGAAACGCCAGCACCGGGGCTATGTTGAACTGTTGCTGGACGGAAAGACGACCCCGCAGCAGCTCCTGGAGCAACTGGTAAGCCGGGGCATAATTATCAAGCGTTTTGAAATGGCCACTCCTTCGCTTAACGAGATATTCCTGAAGGAGGTGGGTAAAAATAAAAAATAAGACGCTGCTGATATTCAGACACGAATTCCTGCATACGGTTATGCGGACCGGATTTATCGTGATGACCCTTATCATGCCGGTTTTGGGCCTCCTGGCTATAGGCGTCGTCCAGCTGGTATCGGCAATCATTGAGCCGCCGGAAGTAGAAACGACCACCATCGGGTATGTTGATGAAATCGGCGGGTTTAACCAGTATACGACTCAAGGGCCTATCGAGCTGGTTCGCTATGATACGCAGGATGACGCGACGGCCGCCATGCTCAAGGCCGATGTTCCGGAATATTTCGTTATTTCGACACCTTACACGTCGATGGGTGTAATTAATCGGTATACCATGGAAAAACAGCTGGAAACGCCGCCTGGCACTTCAGCTGCTATCAAGAGATTCCTCACGAGTAATGTCTTATCGGGTAAAGTGCCTCAAGAGACTATTGACCTCGTCGAAGCCCCATTGCGCCTGATGACTACCAGGCTTACCGAAACCGGCGCCGTAGCTACCGAGCAGGGCGGGTTTGGGAATCTCCTTGTTCCCGGTATTTTCAGCCTGCTGCTGGCCCTCTCCCTGAATTTCTTTGCCAGTTATATGGTACAGGGATTGGGAGAGGAGAAAGAGAGTCGGCTTATCGAGGTGTTGTTGTCCTCCGTTACTACCCGGCAGCTACTCGTCGGCAAGGTCCTGGGACTGGGTGTCGCCGGTCTGGTGCAGGTGGTCGTCTGGCTGGTCTCGGCACCACTCCTGCTGAACCTGGCCTCATCCACTTTCGGTGGCTTTTTCAGCACAATACAGATACCGGGTAACTTCATCTTTCTGGGGATTATCTATTTCGTCCTGGGGTATTTACTGTTCGCCGCGCTTTCGGCGGGTGTCGGCGCTATCAGCCCCAACGCCCGTGAAGGACAGCAGCTGTCTCTGATTTATTCAATGTTTGCCATCGTACCCCTCTGGTTCTCATCTTTACTGATGATGTTCCCTAAAAGTCCAATCTGGACAGTCCTGACCATTTTCCCTGTCACGGCTCCCGTGGAAGCGATGCTGCGACTGGGTGTAAGCGATATTCCTGCCTGGGAACTGGCTACCAGCATCGTGGTACTGGGACTCTCTATCATCGGGGTATTATTTATATCCATCAAGGTTTTCAGAATTTACCTGTTGATGTATGGGAAAAGACCCGGCTTAGGGGAAATTATCCACAACATAAGGAATCAATAGCCCGCGCAGGCCGAAAGCCGGCTCGAATGTCAGGGTTCTACCTGTCGTGCCTTACTGCCCCCATAATGTCGGTTGTAATAGCTCGCTGGTTTTGCTATTGTTTTTAAGGATAGAGATGTAATCAAGGGGAGAACCATAAAATGCATGATATACGTGAGACAGGCAGCATATCCGACAGGCTAAGCGAGAAGGGATACCGGCTGACGCCCCAGCGGTTGATGATTCTCTCGGCCATGGAAAGCAGCCACGACCACATCAGCGCCGAGGAGATTTATGCCCAGGTAGCCGCCAAATACCCCAATGTCAATATCTCGACCGTCTACCGCACGCTGGAGCTGTTGAAGAAACTCGGCATGGTTTATGAAATTGACCTGGGAGAGGGACGCATACGGTATCACGCCGAGGGGAGCGGACACCATCATCACCTGGTCTGCCAGGACTGTGGGGACGTGATTGATATCGATGAATCAGCCCTGTCTTCGCTCAAGGATATTCTGCTTCGCGATTATAACTTCCGGGCTGAGTTGAGGCATGTGGCTATCTTCGGATTCTGTGAGAAATGCCGTAAGAAGCAATCGGGAGGGGGAGGCAGGAAGTAATGCCCGGCAAGCGCAGGGAGAAGTGGGAAAAGGATGTCCTCGAGCCGACCATAAAGCGTTTCCCGGAAAGGCAGCCCGAATTCAGCCTTAACTCGGGCATTGAGATTCAGCCCTTGTATACCGCTGAAGACCTTCAGAGCATCGACCTTGAAGAATCGCCCGGTTATCCGGGCGAGTATCCCTTCGGACGGGGCATTCAACCCACCATGTACCGGGGACGACTCTGGACGATGCGGCAGTACTCCGGGTTTGCCTCGGCGGAAGAATCGAACCGCCGCTACCGCTACCTGCTGGAGCAGGGACAGACCGGACTGAGCATCGCCTTCGACCTGCCCACCCAGATTGGCTACGACTCCGATAGTTCCCTGGCGCGGGGTGAGGTGGGCAAGGTGGGCGTACCCATCGATACGCTGCGTGACATGGAAGTGCTCTTCCGTGAAATCCCGCTGGACAAGGTAAGCACCTCCATGACCATTAACGCCACCGCCCCGGTGCTACTGGCCATGTATATCGTCCTGGCCGGACGGCAGGGAGTGGACCCCAGGCAGCTTGACGGTACTATCCAGAATGATATCCTTAAAGAGTACATCGCCCGGGGCACCTACATTTTCCCTCCCGCCCCCTCCATGAGGCTGACTACCGATATTTTCGAGTATTGCAGTCAAAAACTGCCCCGCTGGAATACCATCAGCATCAGCGGCTACCACATCCGTGAGGCGGGAGCTACGGCGGTGCAGGAAATCGCCTTTACCCTGGCCGACGGCATCGCTTATGTCCGGGCGGCTATCGACCGGGGTCTGAACGTCGACGACTTCGCCGGACGTCTTTCTTTCTTTTTCGACGCCCATAATAACCTGCTGGAGGAAGTGGCCAAGTTCCGGGCGGCTCGGATTCTCTGGGCCAGGATAATGAAGGAAAGATTCAATGCGAAAAATCCGCGTAGCTGCATGCTGCGATTTCATACGCAGACGGCCGGCTGTTCTCTGACCGCCCAGCAGCCCTTCAACAATATCGTCAGGGTGGCCGTCCAGGCGCTGGCGGCCGTGCTCGGCGGCACGCAGTCGCTCCATACCAACTCCTACGACGAGGCTTACGCCACCCCTTCCGAAGAAGCCGTCACTACGGCTTTACGAACGCAGCAGGTCCTGGCCTGGGAGAGCGGCGTGGCCGATTCGGTCGACCCGCTCGGCGGGGCGTGGATGGTGGAGAAACTGACGCGGGATATGGTCGAGGCGGCGGAGCAGTATATTGCTAAAATCGACTCTCTGGATGGGGCCCTGGTGGCCATCGGGAAAGGTTTCCAGCAGCGGGAAATCCAGGAAAGCTCCTACCGTTACCAGAAGGCGGTGGAAGCGGAAGAAAGAATCATCGTGGGCGTGAACAAATTCGTCACTCCCTATTCAAAGATAGAAGGACTCCTCCGCGTTAATCCTGCGGAAGCCAAAAAGCAGGTAGCCGGGCTGAATAAGGTTAAGAAGGAGCGAGATTCCGTTGAAGTGGAAGCAGCTCTGGAAAACCTGAAGAAGGTTGCCCGGAGTTCTGAAAATACCATGCCGGCTTTCATTCGGTGCGTGGAAGCCTACGCCAGCGTGGGAGAAATCTGCGACGCCCTCCGCGAGGTATTCGGCGTGCAGAGAGAATTCCTCATTTTTTAGGGCGGTACGCAAGGAGAAGCGATGATTAAAAAGGTCCATCATATCGGGATTGCCGTCAATAATCTGAAAGAAAGCGCGGTTCTCTTCGAGCGTCTGCTGGGGATAAAGGCGCACATCGAGGAAGCCCCCTGCCAGAGGGTGACCGAGGCCGTTTTCAAGCTAGGCGAAGGGGTAGAGATTGACCTCCTTGAGCCGATGGGTCCCGATAGCGCCGTGGCCACGTTCCTGGAAAAGCGCGGTGAAGGCCTCCATCATATCGCCCTGGAGGTAGATGACATTGATGCCGATTTAAATGAGATGGAAGGGAAGGGAGTCCAGCTTATCGATAAACAGGGGAGAGAAGGGGTGGCCGGGAAAATTGGTTTTCTGCATCCTAAATCGTTCAACGGGGTGCTCGTCGAGCTTGTCCAGCCCGGAAAAGAGGGGGAGTAATATTTTGTTGTTGTCGTTCCCGCTTTTCTTTTGTCATTCTGAGGGCACGTAGTGCCCGTGAGAATCTGAGTGATGCGAGCACTCCATGCTAAGCAAGCAGTATTATGTATATATAATGACCACCGCCAGAAATACAGCATTATACACTGGTGTTACAAATGACTTGGTACGCCGAATTTATGAACATAAGTACGACATGGTGGAAGGTTTTACCAAGAGATATAGGGTGCATAAGATTGTCTATTACGAGGCTGGAGGAGACGTTCTGGCGGTTCTTGCTAGGGAAAAGCAGATAAAAAGCTGGGTACGACAAAAGAAACTGGCGTTGATAACTTCGTTTAACCCTGACTGGCGGGATCTTTATGATGAATTATTATAAGCTAGGTGATAACAGGATACTCGTTGTAGATTCTCGCGTCGCCCCGATTTTATCGGGACTCCTCAGAATGACAGAAAAGAAAAAAGAAGTAGAACCATAATATCAGGGTGTTGTAGAATCAAACTCAGGAGTAGCTTTATATCTCTTTGTCACTCTGAGGGAGCGGAGCGACTGAAGAATCTCGGGGTGGTGGAGAATAACAAACTCGGGAGTAGCTTTTTATGAGTCGGAAAAAGATACGGGTGCTGGTAGCCAAGCCGGGACTGGACGGCCATGACCGCGGTGCTAAGGTAGTGGCGCGTGCCCTGCGCGATGCCGGCATGGAGGTTATCTATACCGGTATCCGCCAGACTCCGGAGATGATTGTCCAGACGGCCCTCCAGGAGGACGTCGATGTCGTCGGGCTGAGTTGCCTCTCCGGCGCCCACCGGGAGCTCTTCTCGGAGGTCATGGAGGGGCTGAAGCAAAAGGATATGGCCAATGTCGCCGTGGTAGCTGGCGGTATTATCCCCGAGGACGATATCCCCGCCCTGGAGAAAATCGGCATCAGGGCTGTCTTCGGGCCGGGTACACGTACCTCTGATATTGTCGACGCCATTAGGAAGCTGGTTTAGGCGGGAGAATAAAATAATTTTAATGAGCGTAACACCTTTACAGAACGTAGCTATAATCGAAGAAGTCCGCACTTCAATAGAGCTCATCAAAGCAGGCTTAGGCCATCTTCAGCGAATTGATGGGGCGAATGACTTCTACCACTTGCCTATACTTAATTTAGCAAGTGGATTTGAACGTTTAATGAAAACTATTATTTGTTTTCATATCCTTCGTGAGACTGGTGATTTTCCTATCAAAAGTCCATGGCCTCGTAGCAGAAAGGGACATGACTTAGTTTTTCTCTTGGATAAAATAACTAGTGAGTGTTTTAGCAATGATTATTTAAAATTAGCTTGCGCTCAAACAGACATTAAATATCTTTGTGATGATGCTTTATTGAAGGATGCAAATAAAATATTATCAGAGTTCGGAATGAATAATCGTTACTATTATTTGAATATTGTGTTGGATAAAACAATCAATGCATCATCTATGGAACAGCAGTGGAGACAACTCGAGTTTGATATATTATCAATAAAAAAGGATTGGCAACGTAAGTTAAAATTATCTAATATTAATGAAAATTTCAGATATATTTATAACGAAATCATAGTCATGTTTGAAAAGTGTGCTCGTGCCCTAACGAGGTTGTTTACTTTAGGTGGATTGGGAGACGAAGCCAAAAGTTGTACTGGGTATATTACGCCGTTCTTATTTCTGCGTGATGACCAACTTGGTAAACAAACCTACTAAAGGTGGCACATGCTTACACCCACACACCCCTCGCTGTTATCTATTCCCACCCATACCGCCCTCGCATCATCTTCTGCTTAACCCGTAATATATTCCCCCGCTCCCCAAAGAAGAGAGTCTAAGAGGGACGTCAGCCCCTCTTTTTTATTTCCCCCTCTCCTTTGACACCTCGTAAGGAGAGGGGGACAAAGGGGGAGAGGTAGAAAAATAATCCCTAGCTCGTTTGACAAA
This sequence comes from Dehalococcoidales bacterium, assembly GCA_034430675.1. Classification (GTDB taxonomy): domain Bacteria; phylum Chloroflexota; class Dehalococcoidia; order Dehalococcoidales; family RBG-16-60-22; genus JAFGPF01. The sequence goes on along the minus strand of DAOUEB010000141.1, from coordinate 6,698 downwards.
GCGGACTCCATCCCATAAATTAGATATGTTGTAGTATTAGCGTGTAAGGAGGGTTACCGATTATGGAATGGGGAATGGCCAACCGTCTGTCACGTTTGATTCCATCGGACGGACGCTGTCTCTTTATGCCGATTGACCACGGGTATTTTCAGGGGCCTACCAGGAAGCTGGAAGAACCGGGCAAAACCCTTGAGCCGATAATGCCCTACGCCGATGCCGTCTTCGTCACCAGGGGGGTACTGCGCTCGGCAATAGCCCCGGCCGGCAGCAAACCGATTATCCTCCGCGTCTCCGGCGGCACCAGCATGGTAGGGGCCGACCTTGCCAATGAAGGTATTACCACCGATATTGACGAGGTAATACGTCTCAATGCATCGGCAATGGGTCTCTCCATATTTGTCGGCACCGACTACGAGAAAGACTCGCTGCTGAACCTGTCAAGGCTTGTTAACGAAGGTGAGAAGTATGGTATCCCCGTCATGGCGGTGACGGCGGTGGGGAAAGAACTGGAGAAGCGGGACGCCCGCTATCTGGCACTGGCCTCGCGGATTGCCGCCGAACTGGGCGCCCGGATAGTCAAGACCTACTGGTGCGAGAACTTTGAAAGGGTGGTGAATGGTTGTCCCGTGCCGGTAGTCATGGCGGGCGGACCCCAGACGGAAACGGAGCTTGAGGTGTTCCAGTTCGTCCACGACGGCATACAGAAGGGTGCCATCGGTGTCAACCTGGGGAGGAACGTCTGGCAGAACGAGTACCCGGTAGCCATGATAAGGGCGCTGCGCGCCATCGTGCACGATGATGCCACCCCGGAACAGGCGCAGGAGATATACGATACCGTTAAAAACGAACAGGTTATCTGATTGAAAAATGCGCGTTGCCGTATGGTATAACAACCGGGACGTACGTGTCGAGGAGAGGCCCAAGCCGAAGATTGGAGTGGGTGAACTGCTGGTGCGCGTGGTCGCCAGCGGTATCTGCGGCAGCGATGTCATGGAGTGGTACCGCCTCGACCGGGCACCGCTGGTACTGGGACACGAGATTGCCGGCGAGGTCGTGGAGGTGGGCGAGGGTATTGAGTCGTTCAAAGTCGGCGACCGTGTAGCCGTGGCCCATCACGTGCCCTGCAACACCTGCTATTACTGCCTGAACGGCAATCCGACCGTCTGCGATACCCTGCGCCGGACTAACTTCGACCCCGGTGGCTTCGCCGAGTATGTCCGACTGCCCGCCATCAACGTTGACCGTGGCGTCTTTCTTTTACCCGACGACGTATCTTTTGAAGAGGCTACCTTTACCGAACCTCTGGCCTGTATCCTGCGCGGGCAGCGAAGGGCGAACCTGCAACCGGGGCAGAGTGTCCTCGTTATCGGCACTGGTATTTCCGGGCTGCTTCATGTGCAGCTGGCCCGGGCGCTCGGCGCCGGACTCATCGCCGCCGTGGACATCAACGCCTACCGTCTGGAGGCGGCTGAAAAGTTCGGGGCCGATGCGGCGATTGGCGCCGATGAATTTTCTCCCGACCGCCTGCGCGAGCTGAATGACGGGCGGCTGGCCGACCTCGTCATCGTGTGCACCGGAGCCGTCGCGGCCGTAAATCAGGCGCTGGCTTCGGTCGAACGCGGCGGTACTGTCCTCTTCTTCGCGCCCACAGTCCCCGGTGTTACCATTCCGGTATCAATCAACGACCTGTTCTGGCGTAACGACATCACGCTGACCACTTCCTATGCCGGCAGTCCCGCCGATTACGCGGCGGCCCTTAGGCTCATTCACGCCCGACGCCTGCCGGTAGGGGAGATGATTACCCATCGGCTGGGTCTGGCGGAGACAGGGCTGGGCTTTAAGCTCGTCGCCGGGGCAAATAAATCGCTCAAGGTGATTATCGAGCCCCAGCGTTGAACTATAATCAAGGACTCATAGTGGGGTGACTGAAATGGATATAGAATACGGAATGTCCGTGGTGGATAAAAATAACAAACCTCTCGGCGAGGTTGACCATATCGTCATGGATGCCTGGTCGGGAGAGCCGCGTAAATACATGGTGCGTCTGGACGATGATGTCAGTGCCGTCTACTTCACGCCTGAAAACGTGGCTCAGGCAACTAAAGAGAAGGTAAAACTGAATCTTTCCGTTGAAGAGTTAGAACAGACTTAACACAACCTGAAACAGCTGAGGATAATGGGGAATGATTGAGTTAAGGTGCCCTAATTGTAATACCAATTGTCTTGTTTTATAACGAGTCCGCGGAGTTCATCCGGTATCAAACTATAGCCTCTACTATCAACATTATCCTCCTCTGGCTACGTATTTATACTTAATTCAAGCCATTCCCCCGTAAGCATAAAACGATAAGTGAATACACATGATTTAAGTGTTTTAAACGATTGTAAATAGGTATCACGGCGGAAGCTGTTTTTAATGGCAGGGTGGTAAGCTAATAGTGGAAATAAGAAAAGGAGGTAAAAACGATGCAGTGGGAATTGATAGTAGCGTTAGTGGTGGCGATTCCGGTAATCCTCTTCCCAGTAGCTTTCGTCTGGTATCTCAACGTTGGTGGTATTGTCCACGCTATTCGTGAGGCAAGGGCTGCCCGAGAGAAGAAAGCCGCCGTCAAGACAACCGGCTAAAAGACACCCGGTAAAACTTGAGCGAAGGAGGTAGAGGAGCTGAAGCCAAACGAAACAGACTCAGGGTAAGGCTGGATATTCCGAAAGGGTATCCAGCCTTGCTGTATTTAGGAGATACTTATTCATTACCGTAGTATAGACATGCTCGCCAGTAAGGGCTATAATTCCACTAGGTATGGATTCTCAAGCCAAACTGCACAGTCTTTTCCCCCGGGCGGAGATAGATTCCGCCGTTAAGCGGCTGGCTTCGGAAATCACCAGCGACTATCACGATAAAAACCCCCTTCTGATTGGTATTCTCAAAGGCTCTTTCATGTTCCTGGCCGACCTCGTCCGTCAGCTTGATTTTACACTGGAATTGGAGTTCGTCCGACTGTCCAGCTACGGCAGCGGCCGGCAGACTTCGGGGAGGGTGAAGGTGGTACAGGGCCTTCGCTCGGCGGTCAGGGGCAGGCACGTGCTGGTGGTCGAGGATATCGTGGATACCGGCATCACGGTAGCTTTTCTCCTGGACTATCTGAAGAGGAAAAAAACGGCTTCGCTGCGACTCTGCGCCCTGACGGATAAGCCGTCCCGGCGGCGGGTGCCGGCGGACATAGATTATCTGGGTTTTACCGTACCGGACAAATTCCTGGTCGGCTATGGCCTGGACTGCGACGAGAAGTACCGCAATCTTCCCGATATCTGTTATCTGGAGGAGTAGTATTGAGTCCATTAAATCATTTAATCTCCGTAGCTAAAGGAGAATCTCCCGCCGACCTTGTTCTGGCCAATGCCCGGGTGGTCAACACCTTTAACGGCGAGATTGAGACGGGCAACGTGGCTGTTTGTGAGGGCAGGGTGGCCGGGGTAGGCGACTATAAGGAAGCCAAAAAGGTTATCGACCTGAACGGAAAATACCTGGCGCCCGGCCTCATCAACGGGCATACCCACCTGGAAAGCTCCATGCTGGATGTCGGCCAGTACGCGCGGGCGGTGGTGCCGCACGGTACTTCAAGCATAGTCACCGACCTTCACGAAATTGCCAATGTCTGTGGCCTGGACGGTATAAGATACGTGCTGGACTGCGCCCGCCGGTTACCGTTCGACCTGTTCTTGATGGCGCCTTCCTGCGTACCGGCAACCCACCTGGAGACATCGGGGGCCAGCCTCGGCCCGGAGGACATACGGCGGATTTTGCGATTTAAGGAATGCATAGGGCTGGGGGAGGTTATGAACTACCCCGGCGTTCTGGCCGGTGATGCCGCTGTGCTGAGTAAAATAGAGTCGACAAGGGGCAAAGTCGTTGACGGTCACGCTCCGGGTGTTTCCGGCAAAGACCTGAATGCCTATATCGGCGCCGGTATCTATTCCGACCACGAGTCGGTCGCTCTGGCCGAGGCCGAAGAAAAGCTGCGGCGGGGCATGCATGTCATGATACGGGAGGGTTCCACGGAGAAGAACCTGGAAGCCCTGCTGCCCCTGGTTACGGACAAGACCTATAAAAGGTGCCTCTTCGTGGTTGACGACCGCCATGGCGTTGACATTCTCCATGATGGTGATATCGACGCCGTGGTGCGTAAGGCCATCAAACTTGGGCTCGACCCGGTGCGGGCTATCCAGCTGGCCACTATCAATACCGCTGATTATTTCCGTCTGGACGGGCTGGGTGCAGTGGCCCCCGGCTATTTTGCCAATCTCATCGTGCTTGATGATTTACATGATTTTAAAATCGAGGTGGTCTTCTACCGGGGCCGGCTGGTGGCGCGGGAAGGAAAACCGCTGTTTGAATTGCCTGAATCAAAGGGAAATCGGTTGACCCATACGGTCAACATTAAGCCGTTTACCATAGAGGCACTGAGACTCAGGGCTTCCGGGGAGAGCCGGCCGGTTATCGAGGTTATCCCCGGCCAGATAATAACTCGCAAGAAGCTTCAAAAAGTGAGAGTCGTTGATGGGTTTATCCTGTCTGATACTGGCCAGGATATCCTGAAAGCGGTGGTGGTGGAAAGACATCGTGCCACGGGCAATATCGGCATCGGGCTGGTGACCGGCTTCGGACTGAGAAGGGGGGCTTTAGCCTCGTCCACCGCCCACGATTCGCATAACATCGTCGTCGTCGGCACCAGTGACGAGGATATCTTCGCTGCCATCAGGGAGGTCGAGCGTTTGCAGGGCGGTCTGGTGGTGGTGGCGGGTGGGAAAGTGCTGGACAGACTGGCCACGCCGATTGCCGGCCTGCTATCCGACGAACCGCTGGAGACGGTGGTCGCCGGACTGGAGAGGCTGGAGCAGGCGGCCAGGGGTCTGGGAGCGACCCTGCCGGCACCCTTCGCCGCACTATCTTTCCTGGCACTGCCGGTAATACCGGAACTTCGGCTGACCGACCTCGGCCTGGTGGATGTGAAAGAGTTCAAGCTGATAGAATGATTTAACAGTTAGAACGGAGGAGAGTTACATGCGCCATTCTGCTGCCGAGCCTGTCTTTGAGAACCGCTATGACGCCGGACGCAAGCTCGCCGAAAGGCTTTTCGAATACGCCAATAAATCGGTGATGGTGCTCGGCATCCCCAACGGGGGAGTCGCCGTGGCGCTCAGCGTCGCCCTGTCGCTCGGTGCTGACCTCGACCTTGTTATCTCGCGTAAGATTCCGCTGCCCCTCAGTCCCGAAGGCGGTTTCGGTTCCGTAACCGATGACGGCACCACGATTCTCAACGAGGAAGTGGTCAAACAGGCCGGCCTGAGCCGGCAGCAGATTAACTATCAGGTAGGCCGGGTGAGGTCGGACATCCGCAACCGGAGCCTGCTCTATCACGGGGAGAGGCCGCCGCTTTCTATCACCGGCCGGACGGTGATAATCGTGGATGACGGCCTGGCTTCGGGATATACCATGAGGGCGGCTGTCGAGTCGCTGCGCCACCGCAAGCCGGAGAAGATAATTGCCGCGGTGCCGGTAGGGCCGGAGCACGTGGTGGAGGAAATACGCAAAGTTGCCGATAGAGTGGTGACCTGCACCGTCGGCACCGAGCCGAGATTCTACGTATCGGACTACTACCGGTACTGGCATGATATCACCGATGGGGAAGTGCTCCACTGCCTCAAGGAGTGGCGGATGCGGCGGTACGGTGTCAAGATTGAACTGCCGGAGAAGAAGCAAGAAACAATCTAGCCTCCGGCCATGCCGCCGTCCACGTTCAGGACCTGCCCGGTGATATACCTCGCTTCTTCGGAGGCCAGGAAAGCCGCGGCCTCGGCCACGTCGCGGGGGGTGCCGATGCTTCCCAGGGGAATATGTTCCAGGAGCGCCTGCCGCTGTTTCTCGTCGAGCTGCTCCGTCATCCTGCTTTCTATGAAACCGGGGGCGATGGCGTTGGCGGTAATACCGCGGGAGCCGACCTCCTTGGCGATGGATTTCGTCAGCCCGATGACACCGGCCTTGGCCGAAGCATAGTTGGCCTGGCCGGCATTGCCGATAATACCCACCACGCTGGCAATGCTGACAATCCTGCCCCAGCGCTGGCGGAGCATATGCCGCAGCACCGCACGGGTACACAGGAAGGTACTCTTCAGGTCGATATTCAGCACGGTATCCCATTCTTCATCGGACATCCGCATGATAAGCTGGTCACGGGTAACCCCGGCATTATTCACCAGGATATCGATTCTTCCGAAGTTGCTGGCGGCCGTCTCGACAAGACGGCTGACATCTTCCGGGGAGCTCACGTCGGCGGTAACCGCCAGAGCCTGCCGTCCCAGCGCCCTGATTTCGTTGGCGGTGCTTTCCAGTGTGTCAGTCGCGGCGGCGATATCGTTGACCACGATGTCGGCCCCGACCTCGGCCAGTTTCAGGGCGATAGCCCGCCCGATACCCCTGGCGCTGCCGGTAACTATGGCTACTCTATCCGTAAGGTCCATGGTATCCTGCACCCCCTTTGACTATTCTTATCTACCTCACCCCCTGTGTCCCCCTCTCCTTACAAGGTATCAAAGGAGAGGGGGAAGTAAAGAAAGAGGGGCTGGCGCCCCTCTTAGACGCCCCGTTTTATCAAAGTATAGGAGAGATTCGAGAGGGGTGCAACCCCTCTCATCTAATT
>DAOUEB010000140.1:0-3527 GCA_034430675.1 Dehalococcoidales bacterium | reverse complement strand
CATTTGCCGTTCTTGGTGCCGGCACAGGGACCGTTGAGTATACCTTTGGTGCATCTGGTAATAGGGCAGATGCCGGCTGTGTCTTCCAGGCGGCAATCGCCACAGGCGGCGCAGCGCTCGTCCCAGACCCCCGATTCTTTGGTCATGCCCATGAAGGAGGTATTCACGCCGGGCAGCACCGGCATATCCGGGAGGCGTTCCGCTATTGCCTGCACGCCGATGCCACAACCAAGAGACAGAATTACGTCCACGTCAGCCGTTTTTTCGTCAAGCAGCTCAAGGAACTCGGGGTCGCACTGCCTCTTTAAAGTATGTTCGGAAAAGGTATGGGCTCCATCTCCACTCCTTGTTTGCGCCAGCTGTAACGCATTATGGAGAAAGGAGACCTCGCGCTCACCGCCGGCGTCACAAACCGTCATACAGGTGCCGCAACCGAGTATCAATACTCGTCTATAAGGGGCAATCATCCGGATTATCTCTTCCAGGGGTTTTTGTTCTGCGACTATCAACTTTTCACCTCCCCCTTTATTACTGATGCTAAACGGAGAGCACTTATTTGCTCAACAAATTTATCCAGTTCCTCGGCAGGGTCTTCCGCGGCGGTGCCCAGGGCGAAAACCTGGAGTCGCTCGGGCTCGATGCCAATTGGCCCCAGCACCTTTCTAACCTTCTCTACACGTTGCTGTACCCAGTAGGTGGTATTTTCCCGGGCGCATTGTTCCCCACACCCGGCGATGAAGACCCCTTCGGCGCCTGTCTCGAAGGCAGATAATATGTGAGACGTCTCTACCTTGGCGACACAGAGAACCGGTATGATACTGACACCTGCCTTGGCTCCCCTCCACAGTCTGGCCAGAGTGCCGGTGCCGAAGAGCCCGTACTGGCAGCAAAAACCGATGATGAGGGGCTTGGTTTTCGATTCGGCAGCCGATTTAACGGTATGATCAAGCTCCTCGGTTACCTGCCGTCGGTCAAACGGCTTTCTCAAGACTATCGCCTTGGCAGGGCACTCAGCCACGCATATACCGCAGGCCTGACACTGGTCAGCCGGTATACGGATGGTACCGCTTTCATCCAGGAAGGGCACATGATACGGACATACCCTCAGGCAGGTAAGGCAGGTGGCGCACTTATCTTGAAACAGGATTTCCGCGCCCACACCGCATCGCAGACACCTTCGAGCTTCGTTGATGGCCTGTTCCCAGCCGTAAACAAGCTCAATAGTCTCGAAGTCTTTTGCCCTGACTTCACTTGCCAGACTTGGCGGCTCAACTCGCTCGATTTTTCTTATCATCTCTATTGTTTCCGGCAGCAGGTCTCCGCTTAACTTTTCTTTAGCCTCTTTTACGGGCAGCGGGTACCTGTGCTGGAGGTAATCATCGATGCGAAGTGCCGCGAGTCTGCCCGCCGCCAGCGCCTCGGTTACCGTAGCCGGTCCGGTGACGGCATCACCCCCGGCAAAGACCCCGGCTCTGTTGGTGGTAAGCGTACTCGGGTCAACCTGAATCGTGCTGCCCCTGCCGATACGGACACCAAAATCGTCGGGGGTCTGGGGTGCCTGTCCGATAGCGGCAATCAGGGTATCGAATTCCTCGCTGAATTCGCTACCCTTGACCGGCACCGGCCGCTGCCGGCCACTCTCGTCAGGCTCACCGAGCTTCATTTTAACGCAGGTTACATTCAGCCTCTTATTTTCTCTTTTAATGGAGAACGGCGTTACCAGGTACTTTATTTTTATCCCCTCTTCTAGGGCTTCCTCCGCCTCTTTGGGGTCGGCGGGCATCTCCGCCCGTGAGCGTCGGTAGAGGATACTTACCTTTTTTACGCCCAAGCGGGTTGCCGTACGAGCCGCGTCAATGGCTACATTCCCCCCTCCCACCACGGCCACCCTCCTCCCTAAAGATGGCTTGAGTCCCAGGTTTACCTCTCGGAGAAAAGTCGCCCCATCAATTACACCAAGGCTTTCCTCGCCATCTATTCCCAGCCTGAGGCTTTGATGAGCGCCGATAGTAATGAAAATGGCCTTGTAGCCCAGCTCGAACAGGAGGTCGAGAGATACCACCCGGGTATTCGTCCTTATTTCAACCCCCATGCGTGTTAACCTCTGGACTTCAATATCCAGAACTTCACGTGGGAGTCGATACTGGGGGATGCCCACGCGGAGCATACCTCCCATCTCGGAATGAGCTTCGAGTATCGTTACAGGATAACCGATTTTTTTAAGGTAGTAAGCGCAGGCCAGACCGGCCGGTCCGGACCCTACGATGGCAACCTTTTCAGCGTGTTTAGTCTCAGCTTCAGCCAGGACCATTCTGTCGCCACCGAATTCCACGGCGAATCTCTTCAGGGAACGGATAGCGATGGGTTTATCTACCTGGGAGCGCCGGCAGGCATCTTCACACGGGTGCGTGCATACATAGGCGCAAATGGAAGGGAAAGGGTTGCCCGTCCTGATGACCTGTAGCGCTTCCATAATCCTGCCCTGAGAAACCAGACCGACGTATTCTCTGATATCCATATGCAGGGGGCAGGCATACTGGCAGGGGGGTATCAGGCTATGGTCCGGAGTATTCTCCGGACGATTTTCCGGGTAGCTCGTATTGGCCACGTTCATCAGTACCTACCTCTAATCCTGTTGAGTGGCAACAACCGGTGGCTAACTGGTTATCTTATTATGCCACCGGACTACGGGAGCCGGACAATAGGAAATTCAATGGAAAGCAGGGGGTGACGTCTTTGGAATATCTACCGGAAAATACCCTGATATGCTCCTGGGGAAAGTACTGGTTATCGCCAGATTTGGGGGACTCTATATTGTGCTGTTATATCGTAATAATACGCTTGCGAATGGCATACTTAATAAGGTCGGTCCGGCTGTGAATGTTCAGTTTATTCATCAGGCTGCTTTTATACCACTCCACCGTCTTGGGGCTGACGACAAGTATATCAGCGATTTCCCGGCTGGTATGTCCTTCCGCGACCAGTTTAAGTACTTCTCTTTCCCGGTCTGTTAGCTGTTGATACGGGTCCTGTTCCCCTTCCGATGGAATTTTCTGCTGGTATTCTTCAACCAGAGCCGTGGCGGCTGTAGAAGAAAGGTAGGACTCTCCTTTGTAGGCGGCCTCAATGGCCGCAGCAAGTTCCGAAAATGCCGACATCTTGGTAATAAAGCCGCTGGCACCTGCCTCGATGATGGGGATGACGTATTCGCTGTCGTCATACTGCGTCAGCGCCAGCACTTTTATTGCCGGGAATTCTTTTCGCAGGCGGCGCGTGGCTTCCAGTCCACCCATAACAGGCATGGCCAGGTCCATAAGTACCACGTCAGGCATGAGATGCCTTACCTTTCCCAGGGCTTCTTTTCCGTCTGAGGCCTCACCGACCACTTCGATATCGTCAACAAGCGCCAGCAGGGAACGGATTCCGGCCCGTACGAGGGTATGGTCGTCGACTATCAGTACCTTTATCTTCTTCATGTATCACATTTGCGTCAGCGGGACTTTCACGGTTACCCTGGTGCCCTGCCC
>DAOUEB010000139.1:0-3386 GCA_034430675.1 Dehalococcoidales bacterium | reverse complement strand
GGGGTCTTTTACGGCTGGTTCGCGCTTGCCGGCGTCATGCTCGTGATATTTGTCGTCGGCGGGGTTTTCGTTAATTCGTTCAGTGTTTTGCTTCCTGTAATAACCAGTGAATTCGGCTGGAGTCGGGCGATTGTGGCGGGGGCGCTGTCGGCGGGTATTATAGCCTTCGGGCTGCCCAGCCCGATTTACGGTGTTCTCGTGGCCAAGCTGGGGCCGAGATTCACACTCATATTTGGTAACCTGCTGGCCGGTCTGGGGATAGCCGGTGTATATCTGGTTCAGGAAGTCTGGCATATCTACGTTTTATATATACTGATTGGGATAGGGGGTGGCTTCGGGGGCTATATATCCTGCACCACGGTAGCCAATAACTGGTTCATTAAGAGGCGCTCCCTGGCGCTGGGGATTTTTATTGCCTGTGCCGGACTGGGTGGTTTCGTTTTTCCGCCGTTAACGACGGCGCTTATTTCCGCCATGGGCTGGCGCCTGGCCTGGCTGGTGCTGGCGGGATTGATTATTTTAGTCGCGGTGGTAATCGGCGGCGTCGTTCTGGTCAGGAACAGGCCGGAGGATATGGGGCAGACGCCGGACGGTATGCCGGCCGATGCTTTTACGGAAATGGAGCTGGCGGAATCTCAAGCGGCGGCTGAGGAAAAGACCGCCGGCTGGAGTATTAAGCAGGTACTAAAAAGACCCACCGTATGGTTTATAGGCGGCTTTGCTGCCGCCAATACCTTTACCATGGGTACGATGGTGACGCATCAGATAGCCTACCTTCAGGACATCGGTTTCAATCCGATGACCGCTGCTACTACCCTGAGCTTCATGTCTGTGTTTAGCATTATAGGCAGTCTGGTATTCGGGGCTCTGGCCATGAGGTTTAATGTGAGATACCTGGCTAGCGTCGCTTTTGCCATTCAGGTAACGGGTATGGTGGTATTATTGTCATCCCGAGAACTGGGGCTAATCTATGTCTATGCAGCCTTCCAGGGGGTGAGCAACGGCGCGCTGACAACGGCCATGCCGACATTCGTGGGCGATTACTATCCGCGTGAACGCTATGCCCAGGTCCTGGGTGTGGTGCTTCCCTTTCAGGTTTGTTCGAATGCCATCGCGGCTACCGTTGCCGGTGTTATCTACGACGCTACGGGCGTATATACCCCCGCCTTTATTGCCGCGGCTTGTTTCGCTCTGGCGGGACTCGTCTTTGTTTTTATGGCCCGCAAGCCCAGGCAGCTTTAATTACCCGGCGGGAAGTTTACTTTTCTCCATTGAGTGCGTTTTACGTCCCAGTAATGTAAAATCTATTTACCGGTGATGGTGTTATGAAAATTGCGGCCCAATGGCTCTTTATAATCTGCCTGCTCGTCCTGCTGCTGACGGGGAGCATTGGTGTGGTGGCGAATAACCTCGGCCTCTGGCTGGGCGAATATGGCTCCGAAAGATACGATGTCAGCCAGACACTGGCTCGTGCCGGGTTGGAGCTGGATAATACGGAGATAGAGCGCATTTATGATAGTCTGGTCAGCTATTTTAACTCTGGCGAGGAGTATATCAGCCTTACGGTAGTCAGCGATGGCCTGGAAATTAATTTGTTTACCGCGGAGGAGGTCATCCACTTCAAGGATGTTAAGGGGCTAATCTGGCTGGACTACTGGCTTTTCGTGGGTACGCTGATTTATATTCTGGCTTATGCCGGCATCAGTCTCTTCTGGCGTAAGGACCGGCGGCGGCTGGCCTTGGGGTTGGTGTGGGGCGGCGGTCTCAGCATAGCCCTGATGCTGGCGCTTGTGTTGCTGGATGCGCTCTCTGGGTTCGGCGAGCTATGGTATCAGTTTCACCTTCTGTTCTTCAGCAATATCTACTGGTCGGCTGAAGGTTACATGCTTAAGCTGTTTCCCCAGAAGTTCTTCTTCGATGCTGCCGTATTCTGCACCCTGGTCGTAGTGATGGGGGCTTTAATACTGGGTGGGGTAGGGTGGTGGCGACTGAGAAAAGGCAGGTCTTTACAGTCCCCCTGAACTCGTCCCCGCCGTCGTCCTGATATCGCAGGTCTTGACCTTGCCAAAACCCAGCCGTTTAATCACCGCTTGTTCCCTCTGTAGATTTACTTTTGACTACGATTGATACCACGAGTAAGGCTATTCCGACAATTAAAACGCCGATACTGAACCACAGCATTATCGAAAGGACGTCATTGTAAAGCCCTGTTAACATTGTCTCCAGTGACGAGGGAAAGTCTGGTATATATTCGAGCGGATTGATAAGCCTGGCCGCGATAACACCGGCAATGTCCAGGACTCCGAAGACAATCAGGTCTATTCCCAGCGCACGGGCGGCTACTTTGATGTTCCAGTTTATCAGGAAAATACCGGCAGCCAGCAGCACCATGAAGGCGATTAATCCGTAGTAGCCGGCCTGGAAATAGCCGATGTACTTCCTGGCCATCAATAGCTGTTCCATGACATCCGTCGGTATTACTTCGTCGTCGACCACTATTTCGGAAGGTATCTCCTCGACGAAATCATTGTAATACTGGTCAAAGTAAGGCTTTACGAGGGATTCCAGGAGGCCGGATACCTGGGGCATCAGGCCTTCGTTGATTATCTGCTCGTCGATTTCCTGCAAATACTGGTCGAGATACTGCTGTAGCTGCTCTTCGGGTAGTCCGACAATCTCCGGCGGCAGATATTCCTCCGGTATCTCCGCGGCATAATCCTGTAAATGCTCGTCAAGATACGGCCTTAACTCGTGTGAAACAATATCGGGGAGCCAGGTGGACAACTGTTCGTTCATGGACTCCCAGATGCTTTCTCTCAGTCCTTCCTTCAGACCCTCCAGCTCGATGGCTATTTCCAGCGTGTCACTCTTGCCCAGGAAGAAGTCGTACGCGGTATAGATGGCGTAGCGTAGCTGTTCTTTAAGCCAGGGTTCCTGGTCATCGATGACATCATATATGGCATCCTGTATGAAGTGTGCCTCATCGGGTAGTTCTCCGATTATTTTTTCTTCGGTAAAGTCGCGGGCCAGTTCCGGCACATCAATCCTGTCCACCTGAGCTGCCACGAAGTCGGGATTGAGCAGGGTGCCGTGGAGCAGAAACGCTATGCCGAAAACAGTCAGCGACAGGAAGAGCAGGAAGCTTAAAAGAAAGGTCCCCAGGCCTCTGAGAAAATTCATTTATACCGGCCTCCGCAGTTCTTGCAGTTATATTGAAAGGTATTTTATCACATCGGGGCGTAAATTTCACCTGCTTGTACCGGGATGTTGACTGTAAAGGAGGTATCTAGTAGAATTACAGTAGTCGTGGGCGGTTAGCTCAGTTGGTTAGAGCGCCGCGTTGACATCGCGGAGGTCAGTGGTTCAAGTCCTCTACCGCCCACCAT
>DAOUEB010000138.1:0-2241 GCA_034430675.1 Dehalococcoidales bacterium | reverse complement strand
CCGGGGCCATCCAGCACCTGGCGGGCATGCAGACCTCGGATATCATCGTCGCCATCAACGACGACCCCAATGCCCCTATCTTTGAGGTGGCCACCTACGGCATCGTCGGCGACCTTTTCCAGGTTGTGCCGATGCTGATTAAAAAGCTGAAGGGGTAATCAGGTAAGCGGGGAGTCTAAGAGGGGTGTCAGCCCCTCTTACTTATTTTCCCACACATGGGGTGAGGTAGTTAAAACTGCTCCCCGGTTTTACAGCTACCTTCAAAATATGGTACAATCACACGTAATCGATTTGAGGAATTATGAATTAATCAGCGGCCATTAATAATTACAGAATGGCTGTCAGCTACCCCACCGAAAATCACCCCGAATAACAGCGTTAATCCATTAACATCAAGATAACTCCATAAATACCCCGTATCTATATATTTCGCGTTTCCACAGGAAAGGAGAGAATTATGACACAGGCAAAACCCGGCGATACCGTGAAAGTCCATTATACGGGCAAGCTGAAAGACGGCAAGGTATTTGATACTTCCGCCGACCGCGAACCCCTGGAATTTAAAATCGGTGAAAACCAGCTCATCCCCGATTTCGAACAGGCGGTAGTCGGTATGGAACCGGGCGAGTCTAAAAGCATACAGATAGCTTCTGAGAACGCCTACGGGCCGCATAACGAAGAAATGGTAATGGTTGTCGAAAGAAAGGATATACCGGAGGGTCTGAACCCGCAGGTCAACCAGAAACTGCAGGTACAACAACAGAACGGTCAATCATTCGTTGTCACCGTAACGGACGTATCGGAGGCAAGCATTACTCTGGACGGCAATCACCCGCTGGCCGGCAAGGACCTGACTTTCGATATCCAGCTAACGGAGATTCCGTGATTACTCCACTCATGGTTACACTCCTCAGGCTTGCGGCAGGTGCCCTATTTAGCCTATAATATACTGAGTTCGGTTGGAGTGGAGGTGAGGTGGTATGCAGATAAATGTATCTCAGTTGCTTCAAGAATCCATCGGGGCGACACGGGATTACGAGATTAACGAAGCGGCTGATATTATCGGTGACGGAAAAAAATATACGTTCCAGGGTGAGTGCCATCTGCTGCGTACCCAGCGCAGTATCCTGGTGAGGTGCGCGCTGAGCATGGAAGTGGAACTCACCTGTAATCGCTGTCTGGGTCAGTTCCGCCACCCGCTGAAAGTAAACTTTGAAGAGGAGTTTTTACCTACCGTAGATGTATTGAGCGGGGTGCCGCTGCCCCTGCCTGAAGAGGTTGACCCCTTTACCATTGACGAACATCACACCATCGATTTAACAGAAGCGATACGTCAATACTCGGTAATGGCTATCCCGATAAAGGCACTCTGTGATAAAGACTGTGCCGGGCTCTGCCCGAAATGCGGACAAAATCTGAATCAGGGGAAATGCGACTGCCCGGTACAGGAGATAGACCCCCGCTGGTCTGAGTTGACAAAACTGCTGTAGCCCCTGACGAAATAATATCTTATAGAACGGAGTACTGTATGGGAGCTCTACCAAAACGGAAAAAAAGCAAGTCACGTGCCGGTAACCGGCTGAGTCATAATGCCCTGAAACCGCCAGCACCGGATATTTGTCCCCAGTGCCATAGCCCCAAGATGCCCCACCATGCCTGTCCCACCTGCGGAACCTATAACGGACGGGAAGTTATCAAGATGGAAGGGCGGAAAAAAGCGGCTGGCTAATTTCTCCACCCGGTGAGAGACTCCTCCTGTCTTGTTTCCCTTATTCCAGTCCTGCGCAGGGAGTCTGCTTTATATCTTAGAGTTACTTAAGAGGAGGGAAAGCAACCGAGATGACGAAAGTAGCCTGGGTATTCCCCGGCCAGGGTTCTCAATCCGTGGGCATGGGGCGCGACCTTTACGACAACGCTAAATCAGTTAAAGCTATCTTTGAACAGGCCGATGAAGCGCTGGGATTCTCCATATCTACACTCTGTTTTGAAGGCCCGGAGGATGACCTCCGCCAGACCATCAACGCCCAGCCCGCCCTGGTGACCGACTCCTTCGCCTGCCTGGAAGCCACCCGCGAAATCAACGGTAACAAACTGACCACACCCGCCTTTATGGCCGGCCACAGCCTGGGAGAATACACGGCGCTGGCGGTAGCCGGAGTTTTCGATTTCGCCACAGCCGTGCGACTCGCCCGCGAGAGAGGCCGGCTGATGCATGAGGCCGGACAGAAACGTGCGGGCGCT
>DAOUEB010000137.1:0-6741 GCA_034430675.1 Dehalococcoidales bacterium | reverse complement strand
TGTGCGATGTACTTGCCCGTGAAGCTAAAGGCTCCGGTTACCACGCTCAGTTCATCAGTTTTCATGTTCGGCATCTCCGGCAGTCCAGCCTTATTCATAGTGGAATACGTTAATCGGTAATCACTTCCGAGCCAATCCAATAAGGGCCTGCACAATCATCTGGTAATGGCTGCCCGATGTACTTCTCCACTATTTCAGCCGGAACTTCACCACCGCCAACCTTTATTCGGTCTCCCACACGAGTGACAACCTGACCATCACTATCAATGACCTGGATTTCCTTGCCTTCGGTGAGCAGTGAAAAACCATGAGGCCAGATAAGTAAGTAATTATCATCAAAATATTTCACTCGTAGATAGCCGTCATCCAGCTCTAATTCGCCTTGCAGTAATGCGTCCATCTGATCCAGACCGCCCCTTTGTACTGGAAAGAAAGGAGCGGGTGTTAAAATATTTGTAGAGTTATTCGGGCAGGCGGTTGCCAAAAGAGCAACCAGGATGGTTGTTAGAGCTATTAACAACAGGTATTTCTTTCTCATTTTTTACTCCCAGTTTCAAGCCTTCTGGAGCTTTCCCTTAGATGCACTATCTTACTCCCATGAGAGAGCGCTCCGTATGGACTCGTGGTAAACTTCCTCTGTTTCAGTTTCAGCAATGTTCTTGAGCTTTGTGTATATCTCATTGAGCGGAGCCGGCATATCCGGGTATGTATTCCCGCCGTCAGGCGTCAGGTAGCCTGACGCCATTACCGTCTTGCTCAGGTTTTCGCTATCAATTGAGATTGTGAAGTCCATATCGCCCCTCTTTATGCTACCGCCCTCGCTCGGTTCTCCCGGGAATCGGTAATGCTCGTCAAGCTTGTCTAGGCCACTATTCTCGAAGTAGGCCACGAGACTGTCCAACTGTTCCGGTGTGAATTCCCCTGTCATCCAGGTTCTGGTAGCCGGGTGTCCCGGCATCGGAAGCCGCAGCCCCTTCTCCTCAATGTAGATGATGCTCCCGTCACCATAAATATAGAGATATTTATACTCTCCCCTCATGATATAGTCCAGTTGCTCGTAGATGACCGGAGGCTCTTCAGGAATATCGATATCAGGCGAGGATTTTGCCAGCATCCACACTCCACTTCCTATAGCTGCCAATCCCAGCACCAGCAGCACAATGTAGAGCTGCATTTTACCTGTCATACTGGTGTCTCCTTAAGGCGGGGTAACGCTGTAGTTATTTGCATAAATTCGGATGGTGCTTGTGTTTTCAGACAAATTCAAATGCAGGGTGAACTCACCGGTTTCCTCGTATTCCAGGTGCAGCCCAATCTGACCGGAAATATGATCAGCATCAAGTGTCCAGGCTACCTGTTCCCCTGACGTATCATAACCCTCAGCGTACATGGCTATCTCACTATTTTCCCGATGCATATTCTGAATGTGACCGCTAACTACCAAACAAGGGTCTCCCTTTTTTACTGTGCGAGAAGGATACCATGGTGAAAAATACTCTTTATCGCAAATATCGGCTTCAACTTGCACACCCTTGAGAATAACTCCCGATGGCTCATCAAATGCATTGTGGAGGTAACTATCTGGCTCAGGTTGGATATTTATACTGGTTATCCCTTGGTCACCGGATATAGTATTCACTATCACTTCAATGGTACAGGGGACGGTGCCGTAGTCCCCGCCGTTAATCTCCAGGCCGATATCAAAATTGTATTTACCGGGGGCGACCTCCGGCGCTACTCTGATAACGAGCACGGCAAACAGCACCCTTCCCGCGATTATTGTCTGCGTAAGTTCTAAGCCCAGTGGAAACTGGGTAGCGTAGAGGTTAAGCCGGCCGTTATCCCTGCCTACCATGAAGATGTTGTTTCTGGTTTCCCCCGCCCTGGTTTCGATATAGTCCCGGTAACCAACAGTTAACTCTCTAAACCAGCTGCTCAGGGTCACGTTGGTGATCTTGATTGGCGGCCAGGGGTTCTCCTCGCCCTCTTCATGAATATTGGCCCGATAGATTATACCGCCGGGTGCAGCCAATATGTCATCGGGGGCTCCATTTGCCACCGTCCCTGGCGGGGGAAAATCCGCGATGGGTAACTCCGCGGTGGGTATCGTTGTGTGCGCCTCACCTGAAGGGCAGGCAGTAACGGTCAGCAGTAGTCCAAGGGCTAACAGCCCAATCATCAGCTTTCTAATCATCCCTCACCGCCTCTCTGACTAGTCCAGAGGCACCCTGAACTCCCAGGGCCCTTCCCAGTCGCCGAGCTTGGTTATCACGAATGTTATCTCCCTGGTTCCTTTCGGTACCGGGTTCAGGTGTTTCCAGGAATGCCCCATGCCATCTTCTAGAAAACTAATTGCTGACGGTCCGGTTTCCGTCACAGGGCCTCCGTCTAAGCTGTACTCAGCTTCTGCACTAAGTGCCATTAACGGAGGTGGCGGGAGATTAGGTCCCTGTGCTAAGTTGTAATCCGGCGGCGAATTAAAGGCATAGACTTCCATTCCCGTAGCGGTCAGCTCCACCCGATTCAGGATGATGGTGATTCCGTTTACTGTTCGTGACTCATTCATTTCTATGGTTTTCTCTATCACTCCCTCAGTGGGCAGGATGAGCAACGAAACATATCTGCCGAAACTCAGCGACATGGTGTAATCTTCAAAATTAATCTGACCGAGTTTGAGGTAATAACGACCATATGCTACTTGCTGCCCCTGGTCATCGCACTGATCCCAAGTCAGGACATAAGTTACCACTTCGTCCGGCTCCAGGGTCTTAATGGCTTCCCCCGCAAGGAACGAGCGGACTGGCTCGTCATACGGATTGGGACGCATTATTTGTAGAAGGGGAGGAAACGGCTGTAGCTGGAATGGCTCTTGGGTTACGTTCTTGAATGAGAGTTCGATTATTACATCTCCACCGGGTAGGTAAGCTTCCCTGTCCATGTTCGCGTCCGCCTCTATGAATATCCGTGGACCACGAGGGGGAATAGTCTCAGCAGGTGTGGCAGGTGGTGCCTGTCCCATTCCACCCGTGCAGCCGGGGAAGCCGACAGCTGCCAGTACCGGCACCACCAGCGCCAGCCCGATTATCAGCTTTTTCATAACAAAGTCCCTACTTATCATCCTCATTTACTATAACGCAGATTGAACCAAAGGGTTAGTATTATTACTCCACTTTTGTCCAGAACTTCTCGTCGCCCAGCAACCTTTTAATACGACCTTTGCTTTCACATCTAGAAGAAGCCGGCGATGATGATAGATTCTACAATAAATGCTATCAGGGCACAAAAAACCACCACCGGTATAGTTGCCCACTTGGTGACGGCTCTCTTCCAGATACCGACCGCCCCGATGGTAAGCGCGGCAATCGGGATAATGGCCACCGATAGTAAATCGGCTGGTGTATCCAGGATATAGGCCCACCCGTAGCTGTAGGCGAACGGTCCAATTAGAAGCAGGTTGCTAAATAGGGCGGCGATGCCGATGATTACCGGAGCGATGGCGGTGAATATCCCGGCCAGTCTATTGCCGCGAAAAACCCCGAATAAAATCAGAATAGTAAGTATGATGACTCCAGAAGCTATAATCGGCAGCAATGGGGAGGAGTGCTTCATCTGAATTTCAACCCCACTCTCCCCCCATAGGCGGCTGCCTACCAAATCTACCCTCTGTATGTACACCGAGTCCGTTCTGCTCATGTTGCTGCCTTCACTTACCCTGGAGCCGATGATAAACCCGCCGCTGCCATCGCTGATAACGCTCGAATAGCCGACGGTACGGAAGGGCGGATTTTTATATACTTCTACCCCGCCTTCTGACCACAGCCGCTGCCCGTCGGGGCCAAGCTTTTGAGCGTAGACCTGCCGCGTCCGCTGGCCGGCCTGGTCTTTATCAGCAACCCAGATTACGGTGCCGCCTCCATTACCATTACCGATAATATAGATAAGCCCCAAATTTGGAACGGGCGAGTCTTGAGGAATATCCGAGGCCAGTACTCCACCTTCCTGCCACAATACCTCGCCGGAGGAGTTTATCCTTTGAGCGAATATTCCGCTTTTTTTATTGCCGGTGTACTGAATCTCCGGCCAGGCAATGATGCAGCCGCCCGAGCCGTCGGTCGCAATTTGCGGGTCTGACTGCTGCCCAGGAGCATCACTTATCAGTATGCCCCGCTCGCCCCAAAGCGGATTCCCGTCGGCATCCAGCTTCTGGGCATAGATGTCTTCATCCCAGCCAGTATCAATAGATATATCAGTCCAGGCGATGATAAAGCTGCCTGTGCCATCATTGATAAGCCGGGGTCTTTCTTTTTCACTGATAATAGTAGTTACGGATACTCCGCCTTCTGCCCAGGCCAGCTTGCCATCATGGCTTACTCTCTGTGCGTAGAGAGTAGTCCCGTCAACACTGTCGTCTTCCCACACTATGGCAGCGCCACCTGAGCCGTCACTGACTATCGGCATGCCCATGTATGCATACTGGATTCTACCGATATTGGTACCGCCTTCTTCCCAGAGGGTTACACCTTCAGCGCTTATCCTCTGAGCATAGACCTGCTCATTTTCATCTTGGCAGAGCAGGATGGCGCCTCCGGAACCGTCGGTTGTTATTCCCCGCAGTCCTAATGCGGGATAGGCTTCTTCCCACGTCCATACAGAATTGCCGGCGGAGTCCAGCCTCTGGACATATAAACCGTCTCCGTCTCTCCAGGCCACGATAGCCCCATCAGCACCATCGCCGGCGGCTAGCAGTACAGTGGGCACATCGGTCAAAGGTTTACCTCCCTCCTCCCAGGGGGGGTTGCCCATGGCATCAACATGCTGGACATAGATACCGTCGCCATATTTAGACGGCTCGTCCAGCCAGAACACAAAAGCCCCACCACTGCCATCGCTGACCAGTGACGGAGGCTCCGGTGGCGGTAGCGCCATACCGCCCAACATGGGGATCAAGCTTCCTACCAACAAGACCAGCAGGAAAATGGAGAGAGGTACCGCCAGCCACGCCATGCCCGATTTCTTGTGGATTGGTTCCTCATCCCTGCTTTTTATCCCCGCTTGTCTGGCGATACTTTCCCATGAACCAATTGGCTGCACGGCCCGGTCCGTCGGTCTCGAGCCTCGTTGCTGGCGGAAAAACCCGATTATTTCACCGTGTAATCCGTAGCCGATGACACCGGCAGGTATGGCGATAGCAGCGGCGATGAGAAACCAGGAAAACCAATGATGATAGCCGACAAGGAAGATGATAAACAGAACTAACGCTAGTAGGCAAAGGACTAATCCAGCGTCAGCCATCCAGCGTCGCCCAGCCTTTCTCTTGATATACACTATACTCGCAATAATCCCGAAGACAGGGATAATACCCATTATGAGGGTCTGGTCGGATTTGGTAGATGATAGCAGGGCTTCAAGCCCGAGATATACACCGATTCCGCCGAATACGATGGACATGAAGCCAGCTATTTTCCGGGCAAACCTACTACGGAAAGCCAGACCAGCCATCATCAGGACACCGGCCAGTAATGCTAACGTATAGGTATAGCCTTTGATGTACTCGCTCAACGGTGGCGGCATTGTGGGGCCCAATGCACCTGGCGGCGATTCGGTGCTCCATAAGGGTACTAAGACAAGAGCGATTGCAGCGACTATGACGGCGATTACCGCTGATGCAGGCTGCAGCCAGCGACGAACTGGTGTCTTTATCCTGTTCTCTTTATGCTCACTCAGTCGCAAAATCGCGCTGTCCCACCACTCGGGGGACGGTTCTACTTTTTGGACCTCCGCCTTAAAGTAGTTTCGAAGCTTTTGTTCCAATCTTTCTTCGTCCATTGACTTCACCTCCCCCCTTCCCAGGTTCTATCACTACGAAGTATTTCTCCCAAGCGACTCAATGCTCGGCTCAAGCGTGACTTTATAGTGCCTTCGCGCTCGCTCGTGACAGCAGCAATCTCGGGTATTGTAAGTTCAGAAAAGTAACGTAAAACCACTGCTTCTCTTTGCTCCTGTGGCAATATCTCCAGAGTTTGCCTTAAATGATGGCTCTCCTCATTACGAATCATGGTTGTCTCAGCTTCATTAAGGTCTTCTGCTACGTCAGACGCTTGTTCGAGAGGAACCGTTGGCAGTTGTTTCTTTCTGAATTGCTGCTTTACTTCGTTTACCACAATACGCACCATCCAGGTCTTAAGACTGCTCTTGAGGCGGAAAGACGGGAGATGTTCCCATATCTGAGTAAGCGCTTCCTGGACAGCATCTTCCGCCAGTCCGCGGTCCCGCATCATCAGGTATGCAGTACCGAAGAGTACACTGCGATACTGCTCTACGAGCATACGGAATGCCTCTTTATCTCCTGTCTGACAGCGGCGGACTAAAGCCGCTTCTTCCGATTCATTCAACCGGAGCGCTCCTTTGTGAATGACTCTCTAATAGATTAGATGCAGGTTTTCACCAAATCGTTCCATTATTCTTGGCTACTCAGTAAATAATTACCAAGCCAGACGCGATAATTCAGATCCGGCATCGGTATCACTATACAACCAGGTGGAGTTTCAAGCAAAAAATGTTCGTTTTCTAACTGCAAAATCCCTGGGGTAGGGGGTGATAATAAAGCTATTTCTTGATAGGACATAAAATGACTAATTGTTAAATAATGAAGCTGAAAACATAT
This sequence comes from Dehalococcoidales bacterium, assembly GCA_034430675.1. Taxonomy (GTDB): domain Bacteria; phylum Chloroflexota; class Dehalococcoidia; order Dehalococcoidales; family RBG-16-60-22; genus JAFGPF01. The sequence goes on along the minus strand of DAOUEB010000137.1, from coordinate 77 downwards.
TTTTTCAGCACCTTAACAACTGAATATCAACAAGCCCAACCTGAACGCTTGCCCCATGATGGCAAATAAGCTCAATA
>DAOUEB010000136.1:0-6523 GCA_034430675.1 Dehalococcoidales bacterium | reverse complement strand
AGAAACTCGCCTTTCTCCACCATCAGGGGCAGCCCTTCAAGGTACGCGATATCATCCTGACTTAACTGCCCGGACGTCCACTCGCAGGCGACAGCCGCGTACGGATTGAAGTAGGAGAGCTTCATCTTGCCGATGGCGGCCAGGTCATGGTTCCCGACGACACAGACATGGTTATACTCTCTCAGCAACTCGATGCACCGGCAGGGGTCAGGCCCGTAACCGACGATATCCCCCAGGCACCATAGCTCATCCACCCCGCCCTTCCGCTCGATGTCACCCAGCACCGCCTCGAAAGCCGCCAGGTTGGCATGGATATCAGCCAGAATAGCGTAACGCATTTGGGAATAATATAGCAGGTTTAAAATAATTTAGAAACCCCCTAACCAAATCCCCCCTCTGCCGTTATATATAGTGAAAGAAACAACGGGCGGGAGGGCAGAAAAATGAAAGATAAATCGCTGGGAATATGGCTGATAGTGTTGTTCGGGGTTTCCGGTCTGGCCGTTATTACGCTGGCCTGGCTCTGGCCGACATTACAATCGGATAGAATCGTGGCGACATTTACCGGTCTGGTAGGAGTGGCCGTGGCGGTAATCCGCGCCCTCACGCTCAGGCAATCGCCCGCCGACAAACAGGTCCCGGTTGAAGTAGAAAACAAGTCCTGATTATCATTCTTCCGTAAAATAACGGGGAGCGGGCAATGCCCGCTCCCTTTTTATTACCCTTACCTGATTTCTCTGAATAGTGAGCCCTTTCTGAAATATGCTATAATTTAGCCATGAAAGTCTCGGAGCTGGGAGAGTTCGGGCTGATTGACCTCCTGGCTAAAATGATTCCCGATTCTCAAGCAAAAAAGCCCCTTATCGGCATCGGCGATGATACCGCCGCCTGGCGCAGCGACGCCTCAATCCAGCTGGCCACCGTCGATACCATGGTACAGGGCGTCCATTTCTCGCTGGAAACGACCACCTGGAAAGAGCTTGGCTGGAAATCGCTGGCCATCAACCTCAGCGATATTGCCGCCATGGGCGGCGTGCCCCGGTACGCGCTGGTGGCCCTGGCCCTGCCGGAAGATACGGAAGTAGAAGAGGTTACTCAACTTTACGAAGGCATGATTGAGCTGGCCGGGCGATTTGACGTGGCTATTATCGGCGGTAATGTCAGCCGTTCGCCGGTAGTCTCGATTACCATCACCGTTCTCGGCGAAAGCCTGAACAACGAGATACTAAGACGCTCCGCCGCCAGACCCGGCGATACGATAGCGATTACCGGCTATCCGGGCAGCGCCACCGCCGGACTGGAAATGCTAGCGAAGAAGCTCCAGTTCGGGGCGGAAACGGCCACTTACCTGCGAAGCGCCTTTACGCGCCCCAAGCCGCGAATAGCGGAAGGCCAGTTATTAGTGAAACAGGGAGTAACGACAGCTATCGATACCAGTGACGGGCTCCTCGCCGACCTGCGCCATGTCTGCGAGGCGAGCGGGGTCGGCGCGCGGGTGGATGTTGACCGCCTGCCGATTCACCCGGCCGTCGGTAACAACTTCGGGGAACGGGCACGGGAGCTGGCTTTATCCGGCGGGGAAGACTACGAGCTTCTCTTTACGGGGAGCGCGGAGATTATTGAACGCGTCAAGGTGGAAATGGAATATCCGGTCGCCGCTATCGGCGAAATCACATCCGGCGAGCCGGGCAAAATAAGCGTAGTTGACGCCGACGGCAATCCCGTCGAAATAACAAAAACGGGATGGGAACACTTCTAACAATTTATAATTTATGAGGCCAGAACGGAGACGATGCTATGGTAGCTTTACCGAGAGTGACCCTTAATTCCGACCTGAACGAAGGATTTTGTTTCGGGTGCGGGGTGAATAACCCTATCGGACTAAAACTGAAATTCACCAGGGACGGCGACACGCTCCGTACCGAGTTCACGCCCGATAAAACCCATCAGGGGTGGCCGGGGCTCCTTCACGGCGGCATCCTGGGCTGCCTGCTGGACGAGGTGATGAGCAATGTCGCTTATGCCACGGGTAATACCTGCCTGACCGCCAGTATCACCATCAGACAGAGAAAGCCGGTAGAAGTGGAGGTGCCGCTGGTCATTACCGCCCGGATAACCCGGCAACGTAAAAAGCTCATCGAGACCGAAGGCCGGGTATGCTTGAAAGACGGCACGATAGTCGCCGAAAGCACGGCCAAGCAGTTCATCGCGGAGAATGAGGCGGGGAAGGCCGATAAAGTCAGGGAGAGCCAGAGCCATGTCTGACGGCAAGCTCGAGGCAGTACTCTGGGACCTCGACGGCGTGATTGCCGATACCGGCGACTATCATTACCGCGCCTGGCAGGATGTCTTCGGGCAAAGGGGGGTGACCTTCACGAAAGAAGACTTTATGCGCCACTTCGGGCGGAGACACGATACTATTATCAGATTTGCCCTCGGCGACGATATCTCGCGAGAGGAATTCGACATAATTACCCGCGAAAAACAGGAAAACTACCGCCGGATAGTGGCCGACAATATAAAACCATTGCCCGGAGCCATAGAATTGATAAAGTCGCTGAACAATCACCGCATAAAAACAGCCATAGCTTCCTCGGCGCCCCTGGAAAACATCGAAATCATCATCCGGGGGCTGGGCATATACGACTGTTTCCAGGCTATAGCCTGGGGCACGGAGGTACCCGAAGGCAAACCCAGCCCGCAGATTTTCCTGCTGGCGGCCAGAAAACTCGGGGTCGAACCCGGCAACTGCGTGGTCATCGAGGATGCTATCGCCGGGGTTTCCGCCGCCAAACAGGCCGGAATGAAATGCATCGCGGTTACCAACAGCCACCCCATAAGTAGTCTCAGGAAGGCCGACCTTATCGTCAGTACGCTGGAGGCAGTCGACATCGACGATTTAAACGTGCTCTTCCAGTAAGCCGCGGTAGGTTCTTAAAATAACAATGTCAGGAGTATGAAATGGAAAGGTCTCTGGTACTTATCAAGCCCGATGCCATGGAGAGAGGACTGGCCGGCGTCATTATCGGACGCCTTCAGGGGGAAGGCCTCAAGCTGGTAGCCCTCAGGATGCTCCACATGGACAGGGCACTGGCCGAGCGGCACTATGCCGTCCATAGAGATAAACCCTTCTTTAAAGACCTGGTGGACTATATTATCTCCACCCCCATAGTTGCCGCCGTCTTCGAAGGCCAGGGGGCCGTGGAGCGAATCAGGACGATAATGGGGGCCACCGACCCCGCCAAAGCTGCGGGGGGAACGGTACGGAAAGACTTCGGGCTGGACGTCCAGAGGAACTCGACACATGCCTCCGACTCCCCGGAAAATGCGGAAAAAGAGATAAGTCTCTTCTTCAAGGAGAACGAAATTTTGGATTAGGCGGGCCGACGCGGCTTACTGAATCCGCAGCACCGTTTTAGCTTCCTGCCAGAGCTCGTCGAGTTTATAGAAGTCGCGCTCCGCGGTGCCGAAGACATGCACGATAACATCGCCGTAATCGAGCAGGAGCCACCCGGAGTCGATTGTGCCCTCATGGTGATGCGGCTTAATACCTTCCCTCTTCAGGCCCTGCTCGATTTCATCGTGGATGGTACGAATCTGCCTCTCGCTGTCACCGGCGCAGATAACAAAATAGTCCGCAAAGCTGCATAAGTCGCTGACATCCAGCAAAACGATATTACTGGCCTGCTTGTCGCTGGCCACTTCGACAGCCTTGCGGGCTACTTCTAATGCTTCCAGCCTTCAAATCTCCGTTAAAAATATTCGCCTTATTATTATATCACAGATAAACCGCCCTTATTCAGCTTTTCTCATCACCACGGAATCTGATATAGTAATGATATCAAGTCGCAGTTGCTATAATGCAGTTCGGAGGGGAGAATAATACACGATGGCGAAGTCAGCAGAAGTTAAAGAGGGCATCTGCTATATGTGCACAGACAGCTGCCCAACCAAGGTCCACGTCCGCAACGGCCGAGCCGTAAAGATTGATATTGTCAACGATAAGGTAGCCTACTGCCCCCGATGGAAAGCCCAGCTGGACTTTGTCTACCATCCCGACCGCCTCCAGTACCCCGTGAAACGTACCGGCAAGCGGGGGGAGGGTTCATGGCAGCGCATCTCGTGGGACGAGGCGCTGGATACCGTAGCCGCCAATCTGCAGGCTGCCAAAGATAAATACGGCCCGGAATCGGTGGTCTTCTGGGTCGCCTATACCAAGGAGCCCCGCCCCTACTTCCACCGGCTGACGCACGCTTTCGGCTCGCCCAACTACTGCACCGAGAGCAGCAGCTGCTTCTCTGGCACCTGGATAGCCGCCGAGCTGACCTGCGGCCCGGACTACGGCCTGCTCGCCGCGCAGAGCAACATGACCGACCCGGCTTCCAGGTGTAATCTAATATGGGGTACCAGTATACAGAACTCACACCCGCAGGTATGGCAGGAACATCTGGAAGCCCGGGAGAAGGGACTCAAGCTCATCGTGGTCGACCCCCGCGTCACTACTATTGCTTCCAGGGCCGATATACACCTGCAGCTGCGGCCGGGCACCGATGGCGCTCTGGCACTGGGCATGATGAATGTCATCATCAACGAAAACCTGCATGATAAGGATTTCATCGAGAAATGGACAACAGGCTTCGACGGCCTTAGAAAGCTGGTTGAGGAATATCCTCCAGAGCGCGTGGAACAGATAACCTGGGTACCCGGCGCCAAAATCAGGGAGGCAGCCATACTGTATGCCACCCAGAAACCGGCGAAAATTGCTATGGCCATCAATAGCACCACCCATCACGCTAACGGCGTGCAGAACCACCGGGCTATAATTTTACTCTCAGCCATAACGGGCAACATTGAAGTGGCCGGCGGCAACAGGTGGACGCCCCACGGTCAGCCGGTAAATGATATCACCCTGCACGAGCGGGTGATTGATATGCCGCCGGGTGTAGGGTCACAAAGGTTCCCGATATGGACAAAACGATACCGCGAGATGCAGTCCAACGCCATCGTCGACCAGATTGATAGCGGCCAGCCCTACCCCCTTAAGGCCCTATTCTCGGCGGGACTCAATATTCAGTTTTTCCCCAACTCTCACCACATGGCCGAGACCTTCAAAAAGCTCGATTTCATCGCCGTGACTGAATACTTCCAAACACCCGGCACGCAGCTTGCCGATATCGTGCTACCCATATCGTCGTGGCTGGAGCGACACATACTCATAGCCGACCTTGGAGTCGAGAATATAAAGTTGATAGAGCCGGCCATCGAGCCGATAGGTGAAAGCTGGCCCGAGTGGAAAATCTACTCGGAACTGGCTAAGAGACTGGGCTTTGGTGATGTATTCTGGGACGGCGACTTTGAGAAGTGCGTCAACTATAGACTGGAACCGTTGAACATAACCTACGAAGACCTGAAGCAGCATCCTGAAGGTATAAAACATCCATTGCCGGTAAGACCGGAGAAGAACTACGAAAAGGCAGGCTTTCTTACGCCATCCGGCAAGGTAGAAATCGCTTCTTCTATACTGGCGGAGCACGGCCTCGACCCACTGCCGGTTTACAAGGAGCCCGTGGAGAGCCCTGTAAGCCGACCCGACCTGGCCGAGGCTTATCCGCTGGTACTGACTTCAGGTGCCAGAGTGATAGCTTATACCCACTCGCAGTTTCGCAATATCGGCCAACTGCGCCGGCTCATGCCGGAGCCGCTGGTGGATATAAACCCATCTGACGCCGAACCCCGCGGCATCAAGACCGGCGATACGGTAACGGTCAACTCGCCACGTGGCAGCATCAGGATGAAGGCCAGCGTTACCGATACCATACTGGCCGGTGTCGTTTCCATGCCGCACCAATGGCCCGATGAAGCCAATGCCAACCTGCTGGTCGATGACCGTACCCTCGACCCGATTTCGGGGTTCCTTCCCTGCAAGTCACAGCTGTGCCAGGTCAGCAAGGGCTGACAAAGGGAAAAACAAGACTTTAGATATTTCCCGGTCGCGAATATAGAACCGGGAATTACTACTGCGTAAGAAATACGTCAGGTTGAATTTTTCGCCGGATGGCTTATTCTTTAGAAAAACTTTAAGCATCTCTAGGCCTTTCTTCACAGCCCGATAGTACACTTAAATAGGGGTAACTTGTACTTAAATTGAGGGTTAACCCTTACTTTTTGAAGAGTAACACGGACTGGCCTTTACCATGCGGAAGATTTATACTTGAACAGGATTAACCGCAACTAATTTGTGTAGGAACGGATATAACATGCCCACCAGGCCTCTCCTCAAAGCGCTGACCGAAGCCGGCATCGGCTCCCGCCGCCGCATGGCTGACGCTATCAAGCAGGGCAGGGTTGAGGTCAGCGGGGAAACAGCCGAATCATTCAACCACCCGGTGAATGTGGCGAAAGACCGCGTCTCCATCAACGGGCAGGCGGTCAACCTCAGACCCGATGAGATAATCTGCCTGATACTCAACAAGCCGGGAGATATCGTTTCCACCGCCAGCGATGAGAAAGGGCGCCGCACGGT
>DAOUEB010000135.1:0-4179 GCA_034430675.1 Dehalococcoidales bacterium | reverse complement strand
TTCGCCCCCGAACTATATTTATGTAAATACAGTATCATATGAAAAAGCAGAAGTAAAGGATTTTTATTAAAATTCTTCTATCTCTTGGTGTACTGAGGTGCCTTGCGGGCCCTCTTGAGGCCGGGTTTCTTACGCTCTTTGGCTCGGGCGTCACGCGTAAGGAGGCCGTTCTGGCGCAGTATCGGCTTAAACCTCTCGTCGGCCCTGGCCAGGGCGCGGGAGATGCCGTGAGCGATGGCGCCGCTCTGGCCGGTAACGCCGCCGCCTTCCACCTTGATGACCGCATTATACTTGTCGGTGCTTTCGGTGGTAATAAACGGCTGGATTATCGTCTTCTGGTGCTCCAGAGACGGGAACCGTTCTTCGTACGGCATACCATCCACGATAATGGCGCCGTTCCCCGCCGTTAGCTTTACCTGCGCTACCGCCGTCTTCCTGCGGCCTGTCCCGTAAAAATAGCTCTGTTTACTCATATAGGCCCTGTCCCCTTATTTCGTTTCCTTATTCATATCGTTCTTAATCTGTGACACGTGCGGGTGTTCCGCGCCGGCATAGACCCGCAGTCTTTTTCTCATCTTGGCACCCAGTCGCGTGTGAGGCAGCATCCCGTTGACGGCATGCTCCATAGCCCGTGTCGGGTGTTCCTGCATCATCTTCTCCAGGCTGATGCTCTTGAACCCGCCGGGATACCCCGAGTGGCGGTAATACATCTTTTGCTGGGCTTTTTTGCCGGTAACACGAACCTTCCCGGCATTGATAACCACGACAAAGTCGCCCGTGTCCTGGCTGGGAGTATATATCGGCCGGTGTTTTCCCATCAACAGGCGGGCTATCTGTATCGACAGCCTGCCCAGGGTCTTGTCGGCGGCGTCAAACACATGCCAGTCTCTTTTGATATCAGCCGGTTTGGCAGTATAAGTTTTCATCGTGCGTCTCCCTCGAAGGGACCCGGATAGTTCACCCGCATCAGGCACAATCCGTCGGCCGGTGCCGTCGGTCCGGCCAGGCCGGGGGTCTTCGCTTCGACCAGGCTGGAAAACTCGTCAACTGTCATCTTGCCCTGGCCGACCTTGATTAGCGAGCCTGCCGTATTGCGTACCTGATGGGGCAGAAAGGAATTGGCTACTATCTCAAGAACAATCATGTCCCCATCTCGCGTTATTTCCGCTTTAAATACATTCCGTACCGTTCTCTTTCTTCGGGCGGTCTCGGCGCTGGAAACGAAAGAGGTGAAGTCGTGCTTGCCGACGAGGGCCTGACAGGCACGGTTCATCGACTCGATATCCAGATTACCGTCAACCCGGCAGGAAAAGCCCTGCCTCATCGGTGAACGCGTCGGGCTGTTTAAAATATAATATTTATACTCCCGGCTGATAGCGCTGCGCCTGACATCGAAAGAGTCGTCCAACCGGTGCGCTTCTTTCACCGCAATATCCCGGGGTAGATAGTGGTTCAAGCCATCGACAAAGGATTTCAAAGGCAGAGCCGACCCCGTCCTGAAGCTGACGACCTGCCCCCTGGCATGTACGCCGGCATCGGTACGGCTGGCTGCCTTAATCCTTGTCCTTTCTCCGGTAAGCTTCTTCAATGCTTTCTCTATCTCCCCCTGAATCGTCGGTGCGTTGGCCTGCCACTGGGAACCGTGGTAGTTGGAGCCGTCATATTCCAGAATCAGCGCAACTGTGCCCGTCGGCAGGTCTGCAACCATCATTACCCTCAAGCCGATAGCGTCCGGGCACCGCTATTTGACCAGCTCCAGCTGGACCATAGGAGCACCGTCGCCCAGCCTGGGCTCCAGCTTGATAATGCGGGTATAGCCCCCGGGCCGTTCTTTGTACCTCGGTCCCAGATCGGCGAATATCTTCTCAGTGACTTTTTTATCCGTGACAAATGACAGTGCCTGGCGATAGGAGTGAAGCCCACTCTTCTTGCCTAGGGTAATCATCTTCTCGGCCATACCGCGTACTTCCTTGGCCTTGGCCTCGGTGGTAACGATTTTCTCATGTTTCAGCAGGTCCGTAACCAGATTACGGTACAGCGCCCGTCGGTGACCGGAAGACCTGCCCAGATGTCTGCCAGCTATCTTATGCCTCATGCCTGCGGCTCTCCATGCTCAGATTCTTCTTCATCGGTTTTTTCTTCTTCGGCAGTATCACCAGCTTCCTCACTCGCGGCTTCTTCGGCTGCCTTTACCTCGCCTTCCGCCTCGGGCTGACCTTCTTCTGCCTCTTCTGTATCGGTTTCGACTTTAGGGCTGAGCGATAGCCCTATCGAGGCGAGACGGTCCTCTATCTCCTGGTAGGACTTCTGCCCGAAATTCCGCAGCTTGAGCAGTTCCTTGGTTCCCTTGCCGATAAGCTCGCCTACCGTGGTTATATTGCTGCGTCTCAGGCAGTTCATGGTGCGTACCGAGAGGTCCAACTGCTCGACGGGCATATTGTATTTCTCGTCAGGGATGGACATGCGGATGAGCCGCTCTTCGGCCTTCATCTGCGAAATCTTGACGTACTCGACAAATGGCGTGAATTGCTCTATCAAAATGCTGGCGGCACGGCTCACGGCATCTATCGGCGACGTGGTCCCATCCGTCCAGACATCCAGCCGCAACTGCTCACGGCTGGTCTCGCGCCCGAGGTGAGTCGGCTCGACGGTGTAGTTGACCTTGCGTATCGGGGTGAAAATAGCGTCAACGGGAATCGTTCCTACCGGTGTGTTATCGGTAGATTCGGCGGTCCTGAAGCCTGTTCCCAGTTCCACGTCGAACTCTACGTAGAGCTTGTTATCGGGGTTACTGATGGTAATCAGGCAGAGTTCCGGGTTAGTAATCTCAAAGTCCGCCGATGGTTTAAGGTCGGACGCACAAATACTGCCCTCGCCTTCGTATTCCAGTATCAGCGTACCGTTACGGTCGGATAGGGGCTTCAACCTCAACTCTTTAACATTGAGTAGAAACTCCATAACATCTTCCTTGGCGTTGGGGATAACCGTGAACTCATGCTGGACTCCTTCAATTCTTACCTGAGTTACGGCTGCCCCGGGAAGATAGCCAAGCAACACGCGGCGTAAGGAGTTGCCCAGAGTTATACCGAACCCCTTCTCCAACGGTTCGGCGACGAACCGCCCGAAATTATCCGCTTGTTCGGTACATTCAATTTTTGGGACTAATAGTCCAGCCAATGAATTACCTCCTTATCAGTTACACTACCGCGAGTAGTACTCGATGACTACCTTGCCGTCGAACCTGGCATCAATCTCTTCGGGCGTGGGTAAGGTTAAGACCTGCCCGACCAGGTTCTGCCTGTCCAGGCTCAGCCAGTTCAGTACGGTCTTGGATTCAATTTCCTGAACGAGCTGTTTATAATACTCGGTCTTCTGGCTGCCCTCTCGCCAGCTGATGGTATCGCCTTCCTTAACCAGGGCGGAGGGGATATCGGTCTTGCGTCCGTTCAACATGATATGCCCGTGCCGTACCAGCTGACGGGCCTGGGCACGGGAGTCGGCGAAGCCCAGGCGGTAGACCACGTTATCCAGACGTCTCTCCAGCAGCACCAGTAGATTTTCACCGGTGATGCCGGCCTGTTTCTCGGCCAGGGTGAAGGTCTTCCGGAACTGCCTCTCCAGGGTTCCGTAGGTATAGCGGGCTTTCTGCTTCTCACGAAGCTGCAGGGCGCGGTCAGAGAATCTCCTCCTCCGCCGGCTGGTCCCTTGCCCCGGTGGTTTCGGTCGCTTATCAATAGCGCATTTGGGCGTAAAGCAGCGGCTGCCCTTCAGCAAAAGCTTTTCACCACTGCGCCGACATAAACGGCAAACTGCTCCTGTATATCTGGCCATGTTCTTCCCCTTTTAGACCCTTCTCCTCTTGGGAGGGCGGCAGCCGGCGTGCGGGATGGGTGTTACATCCCTGATTCCGGTAATGTAAAGTCCGGAACCCTGCAGGGAGCGGATAGCCGCCTCGCGGCCGCTGCCGGGACCCTTGATATATACTTCGACCTGACGCAGGCCGTGTACCATAGCTTTCCGGGCGGCATCGCGGGCCGCCATTTGAGCTGCGTAAGGCGTGCCTTTGCGGGAACCCTTAAAACCGGCCGTTCCAGAGCTTCCCCAGGCCAGGGCATTCCCCTGCGGGTCGGTAAGGGTTACCACGGTATTGTTAAAGCTGGACTGAACGTAAGCCCGGCC
>DAOUEB010000134.1:0-2747 GCA_034430675.1 Dehalococcoidales bacterium | reverse complement strand
TGCACCGGCAGGACCCTGTCCTGTATACTAATATCGGCGGCGCACCGCTGATTGACCTCCTGCGCGCCCTCGACCAGGAAGAAATGGTCGCGCTTTACGAACCCGAGCCGGAACTCGAAGGGAATATGTTCCGCGGTCTCCCGCCCATGGTCATGCCGTCGACCTTGGTGGAAGCCATGATGCTGAAAACCAATGAGAATAATCCTGACTATACCGCCCTGTTCAAATTCCTCGATGTCCTCAATAACGAGCCGGACGAGACGTTCCCCCAGGAAATCGAGAAGGTGCTGGATGTCGATGAAGCACTCAAGTTTATCGCGGCATCGGCGGTCACCGTGCACATGGACAATTACATCGGCATGGGCCACAATAACTATCTTTACGAGGTCAACGGTAAATTTACCCCCATCCCCTGGGATACCAACATGGCCTTCGGAACGTTTAACATGGGCATCAGGAAAGACGGCCTCATCAATTACTACATCGACGAACCGACCGGCGGACCGATGAACCGGTATCCCCTGGTCGACCGGCTGCTGTCTTACCAGCCTTATCTGGATAAATATCACGGCTATATGGAAGAAATTCTGAACGGCCCCTTCTCCCTCGACGTTGTCCTGCCGCGAATCGACCGGCTGGTCGAGATGGTGCGCCCCTATGCCGAAGCGGATACCGAGATGTTCTACGCCTTCGAGGACTGGGAGCGCTGCATCACCGAAGACCTGCGCCCACCCGACCTGTTCGAGGGGTGGATGGCCGGCGGGCCTTCGCCGATGCTACCATTTTTCCTTCACAGGGAAGAGATCTCCTGTCTAAGTAAGAATTTCGGCGTAAGAAGCCTGTTTGAGCTGATGATGCGCGACTTCAAGCCCGGCGAGCTGGAGAAGCTGGAAGAATGCCTGTCGGAAGAAACGTATTCGTTGTTCCTGCAGAATGTCTACGGCCCTCTGATGGCCCCCCAGCCGCCCCGCCAGCCCGGGTTCGGCCCCAACTCTCTCGGCCTGAAGACCTTTATCATCGCGCGCCATGAATCGGTAAGGAAGCAGCTTGACGGCGAGTTGCGTAGCGGCTTCAAAGGCATGGGTAACGGCGGCAGCCTGTGGATGGTGGACTGGATGAATATGGGCCCTAGATAATGCCTATACCGGGAGGTAATTAAAATAAAAGTTACCGGCGAATCAGCAGACGAAAGGGTAATTGCTACTCCGCTACAGAGGTTCGAGCGGAAATTCACGGTGCTGCCCAGGAATATCGGCTTTGCCCACGCCATGCTGCGGCAGGTATGCCGTCCGGACCGGGAATACCCGCAGGACCAGGTACACAGTCTTTACTTCGACAACGTTGACCTCGAACAGTACGAGCGGTCGGCCGCGGGTGAATTCAGGAAGGACAAGGTACGCATCCGCTGGTACGGCGATAACATCGACGGACAGGGAGAGATTCCGGTCTATGTGGAACGCAAAATCAGGGATGGCTTCGCCAGCAGCAAGCAGCGCCAGCAGTTTATGGTCCCCGCGCCGCGCCTTGAGCCGGGGAACCTGAGCAGCGGGATTATAAGTAATACGGAGCTTATGGAAACGCTGGCCGGATTCGGCCTCTTCCCGGAGAAACCGCTGAAACCGATTATCGTGATATCGTACCAGCGCCACCGGTTCAATGAGATGCAGACCGGCGTGCGGGTCTCCTTCGACTATGATGTAAAAGCCTCGGTGGTGGCCTGGGAACTGGGGAGGCGCGATAGAGAACTGCGGCTGCGGGGAGGTGTCATCGAGGTCAAGGGGCCCAGTCTGGAATTACCCGTCACCCTCCGCCGCATGAAACTGCTGGACGCGGACTGGAGTCGCTTTTCCAAGTACGGCTCCTGTCTTGAAGCGCATTTTACCGAGCCCGGCAGCGTGGCTCGTTTCTCACCTTCGGGCAGAATATTCTAACTATAGATGAAAAGGAGGATATAGCATGTTTGACGAACTCTGGCAACTCATCGAGGGAATGCAATCGCCGGTGGGACTCTGGGAAGCTGTCATCGCCATCGTATTTTCGCTGGCGGCTTCTATCGTTACGTACCTGATGTACCAGTTGTTCTACGGCTCGAGGCACATCGGGGCCGGGGTACACCGGACGTTTATCATCGGAGGACCGGCTATCACGGCACTCTTCCTGGGTATCCAGGTATCCATACCGCTGTCACTGGGGCTGCTGGGGGCATTGTCTTTCGTCCGGTTCCGGACTCCGGTAAAAGACCCGGCGGAAATCGGTTTTCTCCTTTTACTCATCGCTTCGTCAATCGGCGCCGCCACCAATAATTATCTGGTAACCGGAATTCTCTTCGCCCTGGTGTTCATCGCCCTGAGTATTCACTGGCTGACCCGAAATCGATTTAACGTGTTCGGGCGGGCCCACCTGATGATTTCCGTAGACCAGCCCTCCTACCCGGACCTGGAAGGAAAGCTCTCCGCCTTTCTCAAGGAGCGACTGCGCGGCCTGAGGCTGGAAACGATGTCCGTCCTGGAGGACCGCGTCAGTCTCCATTACCAGTACCGGCGCCGCACCGATTACGACTGGGCTACCTTCACCAAAGACCTCAATCAGATGGCCGGGGCGGCCAAGGTCGATGTATATATCGGGTAGGAGCAGCCGGTTTCTTTGTGTAGGTGTGAACATTAACCGGATGCAAACAGGGTTTTTTGCTTCGGAAAACCGCACCCCGCAATTTGACAGCTTGAGTCCTACAGAATAAGATATTTGTG
>DAOUEB010000133.1:0-9312 GCA_034430675.1 Dehalococcoidales bacterium | reverse complement strand
CATAGGTGCGCGAGCCGATAAGATTGGCGCTGGCGTGGCCGAGGAACGGCGTTATTACCAGCATGCCTATGGTCAGGGCCAGCATGGCCAGGGGAAGGGCCTGTCCCTTTTCGCCGTTCATTATCCCCCCTCCGATGGCCTGAGGAAGACCTTATAGGTGCCGTTTTCACTCACGTTGTAACGCCCCTCGGGGGCTGAGGTCAGCGACATGGTGATAACGCGGTTATCGATGGAAAAAGCGGCGCTGGCTATATTCCGCGCCAGTGTCATCGGGGAGCCGCCGGACGTGCGGCGCAGCTCGGTACCCACCAGCGAGTACGTAATCGATGTGGTTTCGGATATGGTCAGCAGCAATTCGCCATTAACATTGGCAGTGGCGGCTTTTTGCCCGTCAAGGTTGAACCAGTGCGCGGAGTTCTGCAGCTCGTGCATGGCGGTAAGCCTGTCATTACCGTACTCGGAAACGGTAATTATCTGGTAGATGGCCGTTCCCAGAAAAACGACGATGATACCGGTAACCGCTACAGCCACCAGCAGTTCAACCATGGTCATGCCCTTCTGCCCGTTCATCGGTTCACCTTGTAGTCCTCGACCGTCAATACGTTCTCACCGTCCCGGAGAACGGTGGCCGTTATCTTCTGTATATCTTCATCGGTATTCGGAACGGAGCTGACATTCGCGGATACGGTATAACCTTCCGGCGCCGCTACGGTGGGGTAGGTGCTGGCCCCGGCGTTATAAGCGTAGCTTTTAGTATATTCCAGTTGAGCCTGCGCCAGTCCCTGTGCCACGACTTCCTCGTCCTGTTGGCCGACGGCGATTGACCCCGCCGAAAGGGCGACGACAAAGGCAACCACAGAGGTGCCCAGTATAGCCACGGCGACCAGCGTCTCCACCAGTCCCAGACCCCTCTGGCCTTGAGCCCGGTTTTTTATCCGGGCCAGCCCGCTTCTTACTTTTCCTGTCATTTTTTACTACCTGTCGTCACCATTCAGTGCATCGACCTGAGTATTGAATAAAGCGGCGTTATCATGGAGAGCGCGATAAAAATAACCACCACCCCGATGACTACCGTCAGGGCCGGTTCTATCATGGATATGAGGACATCTATTCTACGGTCTATTTTCTTTTCGTAAAAATCGGCCAGGGTAGCGAACGTATTGTCCATGGAGCCGGTCTTCTCACCGACGACCACCATTTCCACCAGAAGCGGGGGGAACAGTTCAATTTCGCTCAACGGCTGCGAAAGCCCCTCACCCTGGACCAGCCTGTCCCTGACCTTGCTCAAGGCCTGGCGGATAATTTGGTTCCGGTTGGTTTGAATGGTTATCTCCATTATCTGGGGTAAGCGCAGGCCCGCCTTCATCAGCATGGAAGCCGTCTGGCAGAAATGCTGCACACTGCGTTCGATATTGATAGCGCCGATGGCCGGTATTTTCAACATTAATCTGTCTCTGGCTATTTTTACCGACGGCAGTCTCAGCAGGCCCAGAGTTAACATAATAATGGCTAATATGCCAACGAGGACATAGAGACTGCGGTCGAGGAAGAAGCCGGTTACATCCATAAGCAGCTTCGTCATCCAGGGTAGTTCCGCCCCGAGGGAGTTGAACAGGTCCACCAGCGGCGGCAGGGCTACGGTGATGAGCAGGATGGATACTCCAATAGCCATGAGCAGGATAAAAGCAGGATAGAGCAGGGCGCGTTTGATTTTCTGGTTGGCAACGGCCTGTTTTTCCAGGTAACCGGCGGCCTGCCTCAGGCCGAGTTCCAGGTTGCCTGCCTGTTCGCTGGCTTTTATCACCTGGCAGTAGGTATTGGAGAATACCTGCGGATAATGGCCGAGTGCCTGTGAGAGGGAGTTGCCTCCCTGGATTTCCTTAACCAGCCCGTCGATTATCTTTTTCATCGACTTCCTGGAGGTCTGTCCTTCAAGCAGCTGCAGAGAGTTAAGTATGGTAATGCCCGACTCAATCAGGGTGGCCAGCTGGTTGGAGAAGTCAATCACTTCCTGGGTCTTGACGCCAAAAAGGGTCGGTATCAGGCTTTCCAGGCTCAGTCCGGGCGCTATTTCTTTCAGGCTGAGGATATACTGGTACCCGGCATGGTACAGAGCGCCCTCGGCCAGGCTCTCCGACGTGACTTCAATCGTGCCCTGGATAATCTTTTTATCGCTGGTATAGGCTTTATATTTGTAGGCCATTAGTCCCTCTTTAATCGGTTTAATCCCTCTCCCTTGATGGGAGAAGGCCAGGTGAGGGTGATATTCCGTCTTGCTTTAAGCCCCCTCGCCTTAATCCTCTCCCACGTTGGGGAGAGGAAATTGCTTAGGGTGATGAATTTTCCTTTACTCACCTCTCTTATTTTTAGTTAATAGAGAAGACGCTGCGCGTCACCTCGCTGATTGATGTTATGCCTTCTTTTACCTTGAGCATTCCGTCCTGTTTCATCGTTACCATCCCCCCGGTGATAGCCTGCGCCCTGATTTCGTCGGCGCTGGCATGGCTGCGCAGCATCTTTCTGATGTCCTCGCTCATGACCAGAAGCTCGAAAATTCCGGTCCGGCCCCGGTAGCCGGTATTGGCGCAGAGATTGCATCCCGTACCGTGATAGAACGTGGTGACTTTTTCCTCCAGCTCCCTGTTAATGGATAGCCGCTCCTCCTCGGGTGGCTGGTAGGGCGCGCGGCAGTTAGGACAGATACGGCGGACCATGCGCTGGCCGACAATACCGATGAGTGTAGATGAAATTGAGGCCGGTTCTACATCCAGGTCCATCAGCCGGAAAAGCACGCCGACGGCGTCGTTGGCATGGATTGAGGACAGTACCAGGTGGCCGGTAAGGGCGGACTGAACGGCGGTGGTTGCCGTGTCCTTATCTCGTATCTCCCCGACGAGTATCACGTCGGGGTCGTGCCGCATGATGGCCCGGAGGCCGCTGGCGAAGGTAATCCCGGCCTTGGTATTCACCTGGGTCTGGTTGATGTCCATGAAGCTGTATTCGATTGGGTCCTCGATGGTCATGATGTTGCGCTCGTTGCGGTCCAGCTCGTTGATGGATGCGTAGAGGGTGGTGGTCTTACCGGAACCGGTGGGGCCGCTTACCAGTATCATGCCGAGGGGACTCTTCAGCATCGGCCGGTACTTTTTAAGGGCACCGGGTTGAAAACCGAGCTCGGCCAGCGTGAAAAGGGCCAGGGACTTGTCCAGAATTCTCAGGGTGACCCTCTCGCCGTAGGGTGTTTCCATGGTGGCGGCGCGGATGTCAACTTCGTTGCCGCCTAACTTTATAGAAAATTGCCCGTCCTGGGGCCGTCTCTGCTCGGAGATATCCATCTCGGACAGTATTTTTACGCGTGATACCAGGGGACTGTGGATACTGAGCGGAAAGGAAAACATGTCATGTAGAATACCGTCAATCCGGTAGCGAATCCTGAGCCTGTCTTCCTGCGGTTCGATATGTACGTCCGAGGCCCGGTCTTTTACAGCCTGGGCAATCAGCAGGTCGATCGTCTCCGCTATCGGCGTCCTGGCGGCTAAAGTCCCCGTATCATCGGTTTTATCCACGGTCGCCAGTGTGAACTGGCTTACCTGTTTCTCGATGGCGCTGCGCGACCTGTAATTGAGGTCGATGGCCCGCTCGATGTCGGAGCGGATGCCCAGCGCTACCTCGACCCTCATCTTGGCCTGGGCCTTCACGTCTTCTATGGTGCGGATATCTTCAGGGTCGGCCATAACAATCATCAACGAGTCATTGACGATATCGAGGGGTATGAACGCGTGTTTCCGGGCCATTTCTTCCGGGATGAGCCGCAGTGCCCGGGGTTGTACCGCGTGTCTTTTCAGGTCGATTAACGGCAGGTTGAGCTGGATGCTGAAGACGATGGCCAGTTGCTCGGCCTTGACCAGGCCCTGTTTCAGCAGGATATCGCTCAGTTTGCCTCCCTGTTGCTGCTGCAGCGCCAGGGCGTTCTCCAGTTGTGCCGGGGTGATAAGGTTCTCCTCAACCAGCATCTCACCCAGGCTCTTCTTGGCGGCCCTGTCCGCGGCGAAGGGTCTGTTTTTATCGCTATCCACTCATTCTCTCCTGAGTCGGTGCGGCGCGTTTCTTGTTAGCCAGCAGTTTTTCTACCCGACTCACTATTTCCGCCGGGGCGGCGGGTTTGGGCAGGTAATCATCGGCGCCGACTTTCAGTCCGGTATCCTTATCTATCTCCTGGGCTTTGGCCGAGAACATTAAAATGGGCAGTTGGGCGGTATCGGGTTCGGCCCGCAGGCGGTGACAAATCTCAAAGCCGTCCATGCCCGGCAGCATGACATCCAGAATGATAAGGTCAGGCGCCTCGCTATGTGCTTTCCTTATCCCTTCCAGACCGTTTAATGTTGTGATTACCGTATAGCCTTCATGCCTGAGGGAATAATCTACCAACCTGGAGATAGCCGGGTCGTCTTCAATGACCAGAATTTTCTTTTCCACGAGTGTTTCCTCCTTTACCGTTAAGCGGCAGGGTGAAGCTGAAGGTGCTGCCTTCGCCTGATTTGCTTTCCGCCCGGATGTGTCCACCGTGTGCCTCGATAATCTGCTTGGTAATATATAATCCTAGTCCGGTGCCACCCCTGGCGAGTTTGTTTTCGGCTCTGTAAAACCTCTCAAAGAGGTGCTGCAAAGCTTCCCGAGACATGCCGACACCATGGTCGGAGATAAGGAATAATAGCTCCTTTTCATGTTTCTTGACCTTGACCGTGACACTGCCGCCGGGGTTACTGTATTTGATGGCGTTGCTGAGGAGGTTGATGACAACCTGCCTGATTCGTTCGCCGTCTACCTCCATTTCCGGTAATTGCGGCGGGATATCTTCGCTGAGTGTAATGTCCTTGTCACGGGCCAGACTGTGAAAGCTCTTCAAGGAGTCGAGGATGGTGTCCCGTATCGGTGTAAGAGTCTTGTTTATCTGAAATCGGCCGGATTCCAGCCGCGACATATCCAGCAGGCTGTTGATGAGATTATCAAGGTGCAGGGTTTCGCGGTCGATAATCTGCAGGAATTCCTGCTGGGTGGTGGGGTCGGGTACCTGCCCGTTCAAAATCAGCTTGGTGAAGCCGCTAATCGACTGTAGCGGTGTGCGTAGTTCGTGTGAGACATTGGAGAGGAATTCGGATTTCATCTCGTCGATTTTGCGCAGTTCTTCCTCGGCCTCCTTGCGTTCCGTAATGTCCCTTATTATGGCTGTAGTGATATAAATTTCTCCGGTTTTTCTTGCTGACAGGGATAGTTCAATCGGTACTTCGTTCCCGTTCTTCCTGAGACCAGCACCCTCTGCTATCCGGTTCCTATCCTGGCCTGCCCCGATTTTTCTGAATTCAGCAAATGCTCTCGTCATTCTTTTTCTGTCTCTCTCAGGGATAATCTTCATGACATTTTGACCCAGCATCTCTTTTTCTTTGTAGCCGAATATTCTCTCAGCCCCCTGGTTCCATATGATAATCCTCATCTGATGGTCGGTGGATACAATACCGTCGATTGAGGTGCTGATGAGCTCGCGGTATTTTTCCTCGCTCCGTTTCAGAGCTTCCTCGGCCAGCTTGCGCTGGGTTACGGCTGAAGCCAGTGCTACCCAGCCGTAGCGTTTACCGGCATCCTCTATAGCCTGTAGACTTATGTCCACCCATACCTCACCGTACTTGGTTCGGTGCAGCTGTTCTTCCTGATAGTAACCGTTATCTTCAATCATCTTGAATCGTTTATTGTTTTCACCGGGACGGGTCTCTACTATCTCAATAACGTCCAGCAGCTTTTTGCCGATAGCCTCGGATGCATTGGTTCCGTAAATTTGCTCGCTTATCTTATTCCAGCGCTTGATAGTGAAGTCCGTGTCCGTCGCGACAACGCTTTCGTGGATAGACTTAAAAGCAGCGTCTGAAAAGCGGAGTGTCTCCTCCACCCGTTTGCGCTGGGTAACATCTACCCAATTTGACAGATAGTATTTAAATACACCGTTGACATTTATCGGTGTTATTCTTATCTCAACCCAAATATGTTCCCCGTTTTTAGTCTGGTTCATTTGCTCCATTATTACGTTGCCGCTTATCTCTCCTTGTTGCACGCCGGTAAGTCTTTCCCCCCTTTTTTCTTCCAGCCACCACGGATACGGCATTTTCACGCCGGCAATTTCCTTTAAAGTGAAACCCATCAGCTTTTCAAATGCCGGATTGACGTATTTTAAGGAGGTATCCGGGTTAACAACGGTAATTGGGTTCGGTGAGTTTTCCAGCAGGCTGGTGCTGAATTCCTCGCTTTCGGCTAACGCATCCTCCGCCTGCTTGCGTTCGGTGATATTGCGTAAAGAAGCCAGGTAGGCGGGTTTGCCTTCCCAGTTGATTTCGACCACGCTCATCTCGGCCACGGTTTTTTCCTGGCCATCGTGGGAGATGTCTATCTCCGATGTCTTGCCTCCATCCAGCGGAAAGTCGAAGGGTTTGTTCAGGAGGTCTTTTTTCTTGCATTCTAATAGAGATTCCGCCGCCGGGTTAGTAAAGAGTATGTTCTTGCCCTCGCTGACCACGATAATAGCATCGGCGTTTTTCTCCAGGATTTTAAGCAGATTAGCTTGGATATTACATATTTCCTGTGTATACTGCTCCAACTCATGCTGAAGCCGGGACCTTTCGATGGCGTAAGAAAGGGAGCGTTCTATCTGGGTGTCCTCCAATTGCCCTTTCACCAGGTAGTCCTGGGCTCCGGACTTCACTGCCTTGATAGCTATGGCTTCGTCGTCAAATCCGCTCAGCACTACCAGAGGTATATGTGGTGCTTCGCACAGAATCTTGGTGACCGTATCGAGCCCGTGGCTATCGGGCAGACTGAGGTCCGATAGTACCAGGTCGGTTCCATTCCGGGCAAGGTGTTCCAGTCCATCCTGGAGCTTGCTTACCGGCGTTATGGCAAACCGGGCATTAACGGACCTGTCCAGTTTCCTTTTTATCAACTTGAGGTCGTCCGGATTATCTTCAATGAGCAGGACTTTTATCGTTTTATCTTCCATTTTCCGGCACCTGAGCAACGTTGTTGTCAGTTCGCGTGTGTTAGTAAAGTCCAGTTATGAGCGGGTGCTTCGTTTATCAGCAGCCAGTACAGTCCTATCTGGCGCACGGCTTCGACGAACTGGTTAAAGTCCACCGGCTTGCGGACATAACTGTTAGCCCCCGTCTTGTAGCCGCTGACAAGGTCCTGTTCCTCTTTTGACGAGGTAAGGATGACTACCGGAGTAAGCCTGGTGTGCTCATCAGCACGCAGGCGCTCCAGTACCTGCAGGCCGTCCAGTTTGGGTAGTTTCAAATCGAGTAAAATAAGCCTTGGCGCGTCCCTGGCAGCGCGGTCGGCAAAGGCTCCCCGACAGAAGAGGTAGTCCAGGGCCTCCACACCATCGCGGGCTACTACCACTTTATTGGCGATATTATTCTTGCGGAATGCTCTCATTGTTAGCTCTACGTCATCGGGATTGTCTTCTACCAGCAATATTGTTTCATCTCTTATAACCATTACTTCACTCCTTTAATCGAGAGTAAAATAGAAGGTGGCGCCTTTTCCCACCGCTCCCTCGGCCTGGATGGTGCCGCCGTGGCGATTGATAATACGCTGTACCGTGGCCAGACCGATACCGATACCGGGGAATTCGGTACCATCGTGAAGACGCTGGAAGGCACCAAATAGCTTATCGGCATAGGTCATATCGAAGCCGGCGCCATTGTCTTTCACAAAGTAGGTCTTCTTGCCGTTGTTCCGGGTAGTGCCGAACTCTATTTTGGCGTGCGGAGTCTTGCCGGTGAATTTCCAGGCATTACCAAGCAGGTTCTCAAGCAGGACTCTCAACAGCTGAGGGTCTCCGTTGGCAGTCAGCCCCTTATCTATAATGAACTTCGCCCGGTGCCCCTGCCGCATTTCCTGAAGCCTGGTGGCAATTTCTTCTGCCAGCGCGCTCAAGTCTACCGGCTCTGCGTGCATTTCGCTTCTGGTCAGGCGGGATAGCTTCAGCAAACCGTCAATGAGTTCACCCATTTTCTGACTGGCGCCGCGTAAACGTTTCAGGTAGTCCTGGCCGTTCTCGTCGAGTTTATCGCTGTAGTCTTCCAGCAGCGCCTGACTGAAGCCGTCAATGCTCCTGAGCGGCGAGCGCAGGTCGTGTGAGACGGAGTAGCTGAAGGTTTCCAGCTCTTTATTGGTAGCCGCCAGCCGGGCACTGGATTGCTCCAGCTCTGATAGTGCCTGTTTCAGCTTTTCTTCCGCCTGCTTGCGCCCGGTGATGTCCCTGCACACGCAGAAGATAAGCTTCTGTCCTGCGAACGTTGCCCCATTGGTGCTTATTTCAACGTCATAAATGGTACCATCTTTACGTCGGTGTTGCGTTTCGAAGTGGTCGCCGGTCTCATCAACACTCCGGAGCATTTCTCTCACTTGCTCGGGCGGGTAGAGAAACTCCCAATCCCATACTTGGAGCTGACGGACTTCCTCGAGGGAGTACCCGAGCATCTCGGCAAATCGCCGGTTAGACTCATATACGTTGCCATTATGATCAAGGACAACAATCCCGTCCCTCGACTGCTCGATCAGGATGCGCCGCCGGATTGCTTCGTTAGCCAGTGCTTCCTCTGCCCGCTTGCGCTCGGTGATGTCGCGGGCGATGAGGTGCATGGCTACAGGTTCGCCGTTCTCATCAGAAATAATCGAATGGGTCTGCTCTATCCAGATTATACTGCCGTCTTTACGAACCAGCCTTATCGTGATAGGTTTCTGGTGTTTTTTGTTATCAGACGTGAGGTATTTTTGGAAGAACTCTCTATCATCTGGATGGATCATTTCCAGTCCGAGATTAGGGTCGTTATAGAACTCCTCCTGCTTGTAGCCGGTAAAGCGGAGGCATGATGGACTCACGTAGTCTGTCCTGATTGTCGGCGCCATTTGAATACGTGAGATAAGATCGGTGGCGTTATCCGCAATAAGGCGGAAGCGCTCTTCATTGATTCTTAACGCCTCCTCCGCCCGCTTGCGCTCGGTGATGTCGCGGGCAATCTCAATGGCACCTATTATCTTGCCATCACTGTCATACACGGGTTCTCCCGAGACATCCCAAGATCTCCCGTCAGGAGTCGTCATGCTGCCAGAAACACTTGATTTAGTCTCCAACGCCCTGATTACCGGACAATCATCGCAAGGCTTGTTCCGCTTATGCCACAATTGATAGCAGTGTTTACCAACCAAATCTTGCGGACTTTTACCGATAGAGCGTGCTGCTGCTTCATTAGCCCACTTAGTCGT
>DAOUEB010000132.1:0-10109 GCA_034430675.1 Dehalococcoidales bacterium | reverse complement strand
CCCAGGTTGTTCTGAAAGACCTTGAGCGTTCTATCCGCTTCCTCGCGGCGGAGCAGGCCGTTATTAACGAAAATGCAGGTAAGCTGGTCGCCGATAGCCCGGTGGATAAGGGTGGCGACAACGGAAGAATCTACCCCTCCCGAGAGGGCATTGATGACCTTGCCGTCGCCCACCTGTTCTTTAATCCGGGCCATGCTCTCGCTGACGAAATTGCCCATCGTCCAGTTGCCCTTGCAGCCGCATACCTTCTGGACGAAATTGCGCAGGATGGTCTTGCCCTCGGGGGTATGGACTACCTCCGGGTGGAACTGAAGTCCGTAGATGCCTTTCTCGTCGCCGATGACGGCATAGGGCGAGTTTTCCGTCTGGGCGAGGGCGGTAAAGCCCGGCGGCATTTCCTCGATTTTATCGCCGTGGCTCATCCATACCGGCGTGGACTCGGGGAGCCTGGCGAATAGAGGCGAGCCGACCTGGCTCAGGTGCATGACGGCGTGGCCGTACTCGCGTTTCGTGCCCGGTTTCACCTGCCCGCCGAGCTGCTTGGTGATGACCTGCATCCCGTAGCAGATGCCCATCACCGGCAGGCCGCTTTCGTAAACGTAGGCGGGGGCGAGTGGGGCATTCGGGGCGTAGACGCTGGCCGGGCCACCGGAAAGGATAAATCCCTTGGGGTTGAGCGGGGCAATCTTCTCCCAGGGCGTGTCATGGGGCAGTAGCTCACAGTAGACCTGGCACTCGCGCACCCGGCGGGCAATCAGCATATTGTACTGCGAGCCGAAGTCCAGGACGATGATGGCCTCGCGCTCGGCGCCGGAGACAGCCTCCTCGGTGACTGCCGGCTGTTCACCACCGATTTCCTTGGCAATCTCAAGGTACGTGGAGACCTCGATATCATCGGTAGTGGCTATCCGGCGGCTGTCATCCGGGGGTGGATTTTGATTTTCTTTAACCATGTTTATAGAACACAATTTACCATTATGTTATACTATCGTCAAGTGGAGAGGCTGCTTTTTCAGGCGTCGGCAACAGCCATTTCAGGAAAAAAATTTTAAAGTTCACTACTTTCAAGCAGTTATCATCCCTGATGGATAGTTACGAATTTCTCAGTAAAAGTCCCGCGGCTACCTCGGCTCTCGGGGAGAGGGTGGGTGAGCGACTCGAAGCGGGCAGCGTCGTTGCCCTGGTCGGGGAGCTGGGCTGCGGGAAGACGCTGCTGACGAGGGGTATCTGCGCCGGACTGGACGTTCCCCTGAGGCAGGTCAACAGCCCCACTTTCGTCCTGGTGAACGAATACTGCGGGCGGCTGCCCGTCTTTCACATGGATTTATACCGCCTGGGCACAGAATCGGACGTTGTTGAGCTGGGTATTACCGATTACCTCTCTCGCACGGAGTCCGGCGTGATGATTATCGAGTGGGCGGAGAAAATTCCTTCACTCCTCCCCGACGACCTCCTGAAAGTGGAGTTTGAAATCCTGGGCGCACGGAGGCGGCGCATTGTCTTTTCGGCATACGGCGGAAGGTCCGGCAGTCTGCTCGAGGAGCTGGGGCGGCCATGATAGTGCTGGGTATAGATACGTCTGATTATGCCAATGCCGTGGGCATGGTTGACGGTGATAGAGTCCTGGCGGACTCTACTTATGTGGCAAAGACGGATTCCTTGGGGCAGATTGTCGATAATATCGATGCTACTTTGAAGAGCGCCGGGCTGACTCTTAAAGATGTGGGGGGAATCGGGGTGGGGCTGGGGCCGGGTTCGTGGACGGGAATCAGGGTGGGGGTAACGGTGGGTAAAATCCTCGCCTTCAGCACGGGAAAACCAGTCGCCGGTGTGCCGACGCTGGAAGCTCTGGCATATGCCTCCCGCCACGAATCGTCGCTGATTTGCGCCGTTATCAGCGTCGGCACCGGGGATGCTGTCTATGCAGCCATGTACCGCCCCGAAAATAATGCGGTTAGCAGAATCGGTGAGTACTATGTCGGTGATGTTAAAGGATTAACAGGTATGATAACGGAACCATCCGTGCTTATCGGCGCCGGTGCGGCGGCATACGCACGAATAGTTGAGCAGGAATCCGGGATAAAGGTGAAAGCGGTAGAAGCTGCGCCGGATGGGGCATCAGTGGCCTGCCTGGCGGCGCGGCGACTGGAACGTGGCGAGGAAGATGATGTCCTTTCCCTGACGCCGTTGTATCTAAAAGAATCAACGGCCAAGGCCTTTGTGAATAAATATAAGAGTAGCCATTCGTAAAGGACTGGTTTATTCATGTTAGTTTTAGGTATCGAGACTTCATGCGACGAGACATCGGCGGCGCTGGTAGCCGACGGCGAGACAACATTATCCAGTATTATCGCCACGCAGCTCGATTTGCTCAGGAAATACGGCGGCGTGGTGCCGGAGATAGCCGCCCGGAGGCATACCGAGCTTATCGGCTACGTTATTAAAGAAGCCCTCGATACGGCAGGCAAGACCCTGGATGATATCGAGGCCGTGGCGGTCACCTCGAAGCAGGGGCTTATCGGCTGCCTGCTGGTCGGCGTGGCCGCGGCCAAGTCTATAAGCTACGCAAAGCAGATACCTCTCATCGGCGTGCATCACATCGAGGGGCATATCTTCGCCAACCGACTCAGCCATCCGGATTTGCCGGTGCCCCATGTCTGTTTGACCGTCTCCGGTGGGCATACTATGCTTCTTTACGTGCCGGACGGCTGCAAGTACGAGCTGCTGGGCACCACGCTGGATGATGCTGCCGGTGAGGCCTTCGATAAAATAGCGAAATTCCTCGGCCTGGACTTCCCCGGCGGACCCGTGATTGATGAACTCTCCAGAGGGGGAGACCGCAAGTCCTTTAATTTCCCCCGGCCGATGATAAGGGCCAAGACGCTCGATTTCAGTTTCAGCGGACTGAAAACTTCGGTTATCAATATGTTCAAGGACAGGGTCGCCCGCAACGAAGCCCTGCCTCTGGCCGATATCGCCGCCAGCTTCCAGGAGGCGGTCGTCGATGTGCTGGTCAGCAAGACGATGCGCGCGACTAAAGAATGCGGCGTATCGGCAATCAGCGTTACCGGGGGTGTCTCGGCAAACGGCCGACTCAGGGAGGTCTTCCAGGAGACGTGCCGTCGCAAGAATATCGACGTATTTTTTCCAAAACTTTCCCTGTGCACCGATAATGCCGCTATGATTGCCGCCGCCGGATACGCTAGAATGAAGCTGGGGGAGATTTCCGATTTACGCTTGAATGTTTTTCCCAATGTCCCTCTGGAGGGATAATATGAAGGCGAAGATAGAAAAGATAGATGCGGCCAATCCCGATAAGGAGATACTTGAGCAAGCCGGAAGGTTGATAAACAAGGGCGAAGTGGTGGTATGCCCGACCGATACCGGTTACGCGTTCTCGGCCAATGCCCTGGACACCCGCGCTATTACGAAAGTCTTCCAACTGAAGGGGCGCTCCTACTCCAACCCGATACATATAGCCGTGAGTAATATCCGGGAGGCGGAGAAGTACGCACATGTAGACGAAATAGCCCGCTTTCTCGCCGAGCATTATCTCCCCGGGGCGCTGACACTGGTGCTGCCTAAAAAGGAAGCGGTACCGTCCATGCTGGTGGCTGGACTGGATACCATTGGCATACGCATTCCCGATAATGCTGTGATACTGCGCCTGGCGGAAATGACGGGGCATCCCCTGACCACGACCAGCGCCAATGTCAGCGGTAAGCCGGGTGCTTACACGGTCGGGGAGGTTGAGGCGCAGCTCGGAGAGAATATCCGGGACGTGGCTTTGATACTGGACCAGGGGCCCCTTAAAGTGCGTGAGCTATCCACGATAGTCGATTTATCGGTCAGTCCGCCCCAGCTTATCCGGCAGGGACGCGTCAGCTGGCTGGAAGTCCGTGATGTATTAAAGAGATTTCAGAATCCTGAAGAATAAGGTACACTGGGACAGGAGGTTTTATCTATGCGTATAGCTATAGGCGGCGACCACAGGGGTTCTAAGCTCAAAGAGCTTGTCATCAGTTTGCTGGCGGAACACGGGTATAGTTATCATGACTTCGGCTGCTATGATGAAGAAGCGGTTGATTACCCCGATATTGGCGTCGAAGTGGCCGGGGCCGTCGCCAGGGGAGAGTATGACCGGGGCGTCCTGATATGCGGAACTGGTATTGGCATGTGCATTACGGCCAATAAAGTGAAAGGTATAAGGGCGGCCCAGTGTTACAACGCCTTTACGGCGAAGCGGGCGCGCCAGCACAACGATGCCCAAATCTGCTGCCTGTCGGCGGAGGAGGGAAAGGCGCGTACCCCCTCCATCCTGGAAACTTTCCTTACCACCGAATTCGAAGGTGGCAGGCATGTAGCCAGGCTGGACAAGATAAAGGAAATCGAAGAAAAGCAGTACAAGTGTGACTGAATATTGTCATTGCGAGGCCAAAGGCCGTGGCAATCCCAATCATCGACTTAATTACAGGTTGAGATTGCTTCGTCGCTGCGCTCCTCGCAATGACAGGAGTATTTTTAACCAAGAAAAGGGAATAGATGTCGGACTATCGTGAAGAATACAGGCGCAAGCTGATTACCGCCGAGGAAGCCGCCGGGCTGGTGAAGTCCGGCATGTGGATTGACTTCGGGGCTATTTGCGGCTTTCCTTCGCTGATTGATGAGAAACTGGCGAAGCGGGCTAAGGAGTTAAGAGAGGTAAAAGTCAGGGCGGAACATTCCCATACCCAGATTCCGCGGATTGACCCTCGCCAGGAGCACTTCATCCACAACTCGTGGTTTCTGGGGAAGGTGGAGAGGGAGTATCACAAGAACGGTTGCTGTTCCTACATTCCGTTCGGCCTGAGTGAGGGCCCCCGGATGTACCGCGAGTGGCTTAAAGACGAAGTGGATATCACGTTTATCGAAGTAACGCCGATGGACGAGAACGGTAACTTTAATTTCGGCACGGCGGTAACACGGCAGAAGGCGGCCTGCGATGTGGCCAGGACCGTGGTAGTAGAAGTCAATGAACACCAGCCGTGGGTCTATGGCGGCTATGACGAGGTCGTCCATATTTCTCAGGTGGACCATATCGTTGAGAACTACGAGTATAAAATACCGGAGTTCCCGGCGGCGGAGGTAACCCCGGAAGACGAGACCATCGCCGGGTTGCTGGCGGAGCAGATAGAAGACGGGGCCACTATCCAGCTCGGCGTGGGCGCGATACCCAGTATCGTGGGCAAGCTGCTGATACAGCACGGCCTGAGAGACCTGGGCATACACAGCGAGATGTTCAACGACAGTATGATGGAGCTTATCGAGGCGGGAGTGGTCACGGGGAAGAAGAAAAATATCAATCCAGGTAAGGCCGTGCACTGTTTTGCCGCCGGCTCGGAAAAGCTTTATAAATTCATGGATAGAAATCCGGTGCTGGCGGGGTTCCCGGAAGATTACACCAACGACCCGTATATTATCGCCAAAAACGAAAAGCAGATAGCCATCAACAGCAGCCTGCGTGTTGACCTGCGGGGGCAGGTCTGCTCGGAGTCGGTGGGCTGCCGGCAAATCAGCGGCACCGGCGGCCAACTGGAGTTTACTCGCGGGGCTTACATGTCGCCGGGTGGCAAGGCGTTTATTTGCCTCCACTCGACCCGTCAGGATAAGGACGGCAAACCGATATCCAATATCGTGCCCGTCCTGGAGCTGGGGGACATGGTTACCGTGCCGGCGTCCGATGTTTCCTATATCGTCACGGAGTACGGCATGGTCAATCTTAAAGGCAAGAGCACCTGGCAGCGTGCCAAGCTCCTGATTTCCATCGCGCACCCCGATTTCCGCGATGAACTCACCGAAGCCGCCCGCAAAGCCAATTTCATCACCAGGGGGACGATGGGAATAGGGTGGTGATACTCACCCCCGCTGTTCCTCTCTATATTCCTGTCATTGCGAGCCCTCACGCTACGCTCAGGACAAACTCCGCGAAGCAATCCGCCCCCCACTCCATGTTATCTATTCCCACCCAGGCCACCCCGCATCATTCTCTGCTTATACCTTAAAATACCCCTACTCCAGTTTCCCCCTTTGAAAAAGGGGGATTAAAGGGGGATTTTATTACCGCTTAGCGGGGTGTTTAAGAGGGGCGCAGCCCCTCTTTCTAATTCTTCCCCCTCTCCAATTAAATAATACCTCGACCCAATCTTATGTTACTGATTGGAGAGGGGGTCAGGGGGTGAGGTTAGAAAAACTCTGGTGCGGCCCAAATTTACACACGCGCCAGCTTGACAATAAACGGGCTCTCATGCTATCTTTA
This sequence comes from Dehalococcoidales bacterium, assembly GCA_034430675.1. GTDB lineage: Bacteria > Chloroflexota > Dehalococcoidia > Dehalococcoidales > RBG-16-60-22 > JAFGPF01. Next base: position 3,814 of record DAOUEB010000132.1, on the reverse strand, counting down.
GGTACGGGCTTCAAGCTAAAAGTTGATTTTCCGGTCCGTCTCAAGAGGCGGTTATTTTTTTAGTAGAACTTTTTGGAGAGGTGAGAAGTGAAAAGTGATGCCGCAAAGAAGGGTATTGAAAGAGCGCCGCACCGGTCGTTGCTGTACGCCGTGGGCTGCACGCGTGACGAGATGGATAAGCCGTTTATCGGTATTGTCAACAGCTTTACGGAGATTGTGCCCGGGCATATCCACCTGCGCGATATTGCCGAGTCCGTTAAGGCCGGGGTGCGTGAAGGGGGAGGCGTTCCCTTTGAGTTCAACACGATTGCCGTCTGCGACGGCATCGCCATGAACCATGCCGGCATGAAATACAGCCTGCCGAGTCGGGAACTGATTGCCGACTCAGTGGAGATAATGGCGGAAGGCCATGCCTTTGACGCCCTGGTGTTCATACCCAACTGCGATAAAATTATCCCCGGTATGCTCATGGCCGCGGTGAGGTTGAACCTGCCGGCGATATTTGTCAGCGGCGGCCCGATGCTGGCGGGACACCTGGACGGCGAAAAGATTGACCTGAGCACGATGTTTGAGGGTGTAGGAGCCGTCACCGGCGGCAAGATGACCGAGGCAGAACTGATGAGGCTGGAAGAGGTAGCCTGTCCCGGTTGCGGCAGCTGTGCGGGTATGTTTACCGCCAATACCATGAACTGCCTGACGGAGGTATTGGGGATGGGACTTCCGGGTAACGGCACGATTCCGGCGGTGGATGCGCGGCGGCGGGGTCTGGCGAGGAAAGCCGGACGGCAGGTGATGAATCTTCTGGCGGATGATATGCGTCCAAAAAGTATAATAAACAGTAATGCCGTTTACAATGCTTTCACGGTGGACATGGCCTTGGGAGGCAGCAGTAATTCGGTCCTGCACCTCATGGCCATCGCCAACGAGGCGGGTGTCGACTTTAACCTGGCTACTGTCAACGAGATAAGTAAGCGCACTCCGTACCTCTGCAAGCTGAGACCGTCCGGGCCGCATCACATCGAGAACCTGGATATGGCGGGAGGCATACCGGCGGTGATGGGTGAGTTGAAGGAGCTGTTAAAATTAAAATCGAAGACCGTGACCGGGAAAACGGTGGGGGAGAATATCACCGGCGTCAAGACGCTGGATAGCGATGTTATCCATTCCGTAAAAACCGCCCATATGGCAACGGGGGGTCTGGTCATGCTTTTCGGTAACCTGGCGCCGGAAGGCGCCGTGGTCAAGAAAGCGGCGGTGTCCCCGGAGATGATGGTACACCGCGGCCCGGCCCGGGTATTCGACTCTGAGGAAGATGCCACCAAGGCCATTATGAATAAGGAAATAAAGTCCGGCGACGTGCTGGTCATCCGCTACGAAGGCCCCAAGGGAGGACCGGGGATGCGGGAAATGCTGACGCCCACTTCACTGATTACCGGTATCGGCATGGATAAGGAAGTTGCCCTGATTACCGACGGCAGGTTTTCCGGGGCTACCCGCGGCGCGTCCATCGGGCATGTTTCCCCGGAAGCGGCGGCTCGCGGGCCGATTGCCGCCGTGAGAGAAGGGGATATCATCAGCATTGATATTGCTAACTGCAAGCTCAATGTAGAACTAACTGATAAAGAAATAGCCGACCGCCTGGGCAAGCTGGCTGATTTCGAGCCGAGGATAAAAACGGGTTACCTGAGCCGTTATATCGAGAAGGTGACCTCGGCCAGCACCGGTGCGGTGTTTGGGAAGTAAGGAGTCGCTGAAAAACTGAATTTTTCGGTGAAAGATTCAGAACACGAGCGTAAATGAGATTTTAAAAGGAAGGGTGGGGCTTATATGAAAAAGACTGGTGCCCAGATTATATGTGAAAGTCTGATAGCCGAGGGAGTCGAGGTCATGTTCGGCTTCCCTGGAGGCGTCCTGCTGCCCTTTTATGATACCCTGCCTCAATACCCGCAGTTGCGTCATGTCCTGGTGCGTCACGAGCAGGGTGCTGCCCATGCCGCCGATGGTTACGCCCGGGCAACCGGCAAGGTAGGCGTATGTATGGCTACCTCCGGGCCGGGTGCCACCAATCTTGTAACCGGTATTGCCAATGCCTACCTCGATTCCGTGCCCATAGTGGCCCTGACGGGACAGGTTGCCAGGCCATTCATCGGTAAGGATGCCTTCCAGGAGATAGATATTACCGGTATTACGCTGCCCATTACCAAGCACAGCTACGTTGCCATGGAAGCCGGCTCGCTGGCTGAGATATTCAAAGAGGCCTTTTATCTGGCCAGCTCCGGACGACCAGGGCCGGTGCTTATCGATTTACCCAAAGATGTCCAGACGGAGCAGGCCGAGTACAGCTATCCTGAAAAACTGGACCTCCCCGGCTACAAGGTGCCCACGCGGGGACATCCCACGCAGCTTAAGAATGCCGCCAGGCTGATAAATGAGGCGAAGCGACCTCTTATAATCGCTGGCAGGGGTGTTATTATTTCCCGGGCCAGCGAAGAACTGAAACAGCTTGCCGAGACAAGCCAGATACCGGTCATCAGCACGCTGCTGGGCATCGGCGGTTTCCCGGAAAACCACATGCTCAGTTACGGCATGGCGGGTATGCACGGCACCGGCTGTGCCAATAAGGCTATGGACAGTACCGACCTGCTGGTTGCTATCGGCATGAGGTTCGATGACCGTGTGACGGGTAATATAAGCGGCTTCGCCCCTCATGCTAAAATCATCCATATCGATTTAGACCCGGCTGAAATCGGCAAGAACGTACCGGCTCATATACCGATAGTGGGCGACGTCAAGACGGTGCTTCAGGCGTTAAATAAGCTGATTGAGTCCCGGGAGCATATCGACTGGATTACGCAGCTCGATGAATGGTTGAAACAGCATCCGTTAGCGGATGTCAATGATAGTACCGGGCTGCTGCCGCAGTATATCATCCATCAGCTGTATGAGGCGACCCAGGGTAATGCCATCACTGTCACCGGCGTGGGTCAGCACCAGATGTGGGCCGCCCAGTACTACCTTCATACGGAGCCGGGCCACTTTATATCGTCGGGTGGACTGGGTACCATGGGCTTCGGGCTGCCGGCGGCGATGGGGGCCAAGGTGGGACGCCCTGATAAGACCGTCTGGTGTATTGACGGCGACGGCAGCCTGCAGATGACCATCCAGGAGCTGGCGACGCTGGTTCAGGACAATATTGCCGTCAAGATTGCGGTTCTCAATAACGGCTACCTGGGCATGGTGAGGCAGTGGCAGGACCTGTTCTACGAAAAGAGGTATGTCGCCACGCCGATTTCCTGTCCCGACTTTGTCAAGGTTGCCGAGGCCTACCGCATCCCCGGCCTGCGGGTTACCCAGCGTGAAGAGGTGGCGGGTGCAATAGACCAGGCAATGGCGTATGACGGCCCGTTTTTAATCGACTTCATGGTGGAGCCGGAAGAAAACGTCTTCCCGATGGTGCCGCCCGGAGCGTCCAATATCGAGTTTATCGAACAACCGAAGAAAGAGGTGTCGACATGGCCACGCAAAAGCATACCCTAGTTGCTATTGTTCAGGACAAGCCCGGCGTCCTCAATCGCATGGCGAGCCTTTTCCGCCGGCGCGGGTTCAATATCGAGAGTATCGCCGTGGGTCACAGCGAGGTAGCCCACCTGTCGCGCGTGACCATCATCGTCAACGGGTCGAACGCTATGGTGGAGCAGGTCAGGAAACAGCTGGATAAGCTGATAGATGTGGTCAAGGTTTCTGACATCACGGGGGATAATATAACCATACGGGAACTGGCACTGGTGAAAGTGAAGGCCGGTTCGGCGACGCG